>NZ_JAUSPP010000063.1:0-116965 GCF_030656585.1 Rhodonellum sp. | reverse complement strand
TGAACTTAATCTCTTGTTGATGTAATAACATGATATTGAGTTATTTGTATATTAAAATATACAAAAAAAAGGTGTAGAAAAGTAATTTTCCTACACCTTTTTTACTAACATTTTATCAAAGGACTTTTTCAGTGGCCTCATATTTGCAGCCTCTTTTTTATTCCCCCTAACCTCTGGTGTTTTGGCAAAGGCGGAAATCCAGCTTCTGATTTTGCATCTTCATGTTTCAATGAGCCCCGTAAGTGCCGTTAGTTTGGAAGGTCGGCGCAGGGCAAATTGATTTTTATCAAAAAATTAAGTATTCGCTTGAAAATCAATATTTTGTTTTAAAAAAATTGATTACGAAATCGATTGTAATGTTATGTTTTACTAAATCGGTCATTTTCAATTCTTTGATAATTTTGGAGACCGGGATATTATTGGTAAATTTATAAGATTATAAAAGCCATTTTATTTTAGAGCGGAAAAAAAATTACATTTTGATGCAATCAATTTTGTGGTCAAACCTATACAATAATAAATACAATAACTATGAGCAAAATTAAAGTAGGAATCAACGGATTTGGACGAATCGGCAGATTGGTTTTCAGAGTAGCGCAACAAAGAGATGACATTCAGGTAGTCGCTATCAATGACCTGATCGATGTGGATTATATGGCTTATATGCTAAAATATGATTCTACCCATGGAAAATTCGACGGTTCTGTTGAAGTTAAGGATGGTAAATTGATCGTCAATGGCAATGAAATCAGAGTTACCGCTGAAAAAAGCCCAGCAAACCTTAAGTGGGGTGAAGTTGGAGCGGATTATGTTGTTGAATCCACTGGTATTTTCCTTACCAAAGAAACTGCGCAAGGTCACCTTGATGCAGGAGCCAAAAAAGTAATCATGTCTGCGCCATCTAAGGATGATACGCCCATGTTCGTCATGGGTGTAAACGAATCCAAATATACCACTGACATGAATTTCGTTTCCAATGCCTCTTGTACTACCAATTGCTTGGCGCCTTTGGCCAAGGTATTGAATGACAACTGGGGAATCGAAGAAGGTCTTATGACCACAGTACATGCTACTACAGCTACCCAAAAAACTGTTGATGGTCCTTCGGCCAAAGACTGGAGAGGTGGTAGAGGTGCAAGCCAAAACATCATCCCTTCCTCAACAGGAGCAGCCAAAGCCGTTGGGAAAGTGATTCCTGAGCTGAATGGTAAACTTACAGGTATGGCATTTAGGGTTCCAACTCCAAACGTTTCAGTGGTGGATTTGACCGTAAGGTTGAAAAATCCTGCGACCTATGAAGAAATCTGTGCTAAGATGAAAGAAGCTTCCGAGACGACCCTAAAAGGAATTCTTGGATATACTGAAGATCAAGTTGTTTCCACAGATTTCTTGGGAGACTCTAGAACTTCTATATTTGATGCAGGCGCGGGGATCCAATTGAGCAATACTTTCGTGAAAGTAGTTTCTTGGTATGACAACGAGTGGGGTTATTCACACAAAGTTGTTGACTTATTGGCTTACATCGCCAAAAAATAATCAAAAGGGCAATGCTCTGATTTGATTTACATCCCACAAAAGCAAAATACCAGGAATTCGTCAATTTTGACAAGGACTGATTTTTGGCTTTGTGGGATTTTATTTTTTTATTCAAAGGGTTTTTAGCTTTTGGCTCGTTTTTTTCTTAATATAAGCTGTCATCCAAACTCATTACCCATGCATTCTCTCTTCCTTTGGCTTATCCTATCAGGAATGCCTATCGAACATCAATATCCTTCTGGAATTGATCAAGAAATTCTTGAAAGCGCTGCCGATTCAAGCTATTTAAAGAACAAGGTTATCCCTGAAGAAATAAAAAAACCCGTAATGCAGGCATTGTCCTATTTTCCGGAGTTAGCGGAAGTGGACATAACCTTTGCGTTTAAAGATAAAATCAGCGGATCCATCATGCAGGCACAACCCAGGATGTTTTCTTTGCTCGTGGATACCAAAGAGAACAGAAAGTATAAAATCAATATCACGAGGTATTTGGATTTTGAGGATAAAAGTATTCCCATAGAGGAAGTGCCTTATGATGCCCTAGTGGGTTGGATTGGTCATGAATTGGGGCATATCATGGATTATTTAGACAGAAGCACCACCGGGATGATGCGTTTTGGGGTCAAATACATGTTGTCTGACAAAAAAGTGATTGAAGCGGAATTGACCGCAGATGGATATGCGATCGGTTGCGGTATGGGACATCAGATTGTCGCCAATAAAAATTTCATCCTCAACAATGATAACTTCGAAGAGGCTTATAAAGATAAAATCAGGAATCTATACATGTCGCCAAGTCAAATTTTGAGTATCCAAGAAGCTTTGGGTAAATAATTGAGCTTGCGATTTTGTGAAAGAGGGCAACAAAGTTTTTCTGCTCAAATTCTCAGCACTTATTTTTCGGGAAATATTGTAAGCGATTCTGTAAGCATAGGGAACGTCATGCGTTGGATTGTTCGAAAGCAAGAGAACGGTCAGCCAGTTAATCTTTTTTTTTGCCTACGGCATCATCCAACTGGCTGAAACCAAAGAACTGTCCTGATAGCTTAAAATAGCCCTCTTGTGAAAAGCCCGATTCAGTTCTAAAAAGTCAATCGATAGAATTTTTAACCTGATGACAACAAAATGTTTTTTGGAGTTTTCTTCGACATAGTTTGCGGATTTTTGGATATCAATTTTTCCTTTTGTTCCCGGATCTGTGTCTAATCCATATAAATTCTTTCCATGGGCAGATAGGGTGTCCAAAACCTGAAATGAAACAGGATTTTGATGGTCTATCATGGCTGCTGCCCGCATCCTCACCTGACGTTGATTTTTAGGGTCGTAGAAGAGGAGAGAGGCATTTGGGTTGGAAATCAATTGCCGGTACTTTTCAGACCTGCTGTCGGTGTGGATTTCAATGGTTTTTGACGCATGATAGGCACGTCTCAGCACTACAATTCTGGATTCTGGAAAGCCATCCATTCCTGTGGTGCTCAGGCAAACAGTCCTCAAAGGGTTTTGGGGATCAGAAACTGCCGCGTGTAGCGCGTTCCAAATTTCATTTTCAAGCGAAATCAAAGATTTTTCAATCATTTTAATTCAAGGGGTTTTCCTGGTTGACCAAAGGGGTATAAGCCCTTTGGTTCTTGGAGCTATTTGGTTTCCGCATATCCTTTTGAGGGATGACAGCTATATTGATCCGATTTACAATCGCGTGATGTTTTCCTTTTTCACGTAGCCGATTTTATCTCCCCATTTGATTTCATACCAAATGTCCTTGGAGGACTTGATGATCACTCTATGGCCGGGATCTACATTCACAATCAAATTGCCACCTGCGGTCGGCCTGTCCATTATCAGGGTGGGGCTTCCCGTCACGATTCCCCTTGGTTTTCCCACGAGAAAATTGTTGGACACAAAAACCAGGATCAAAAGGACAGCTGTTGGAAGATAATATTTAGGTTTATTGGCTTTGCTTTTGAAAATCACCAAAAGTATCAGGGAGATAATCAGCAACAGCGCCAAAGCCGCAGTTATTTCTTCTCGTAGGTCTGTCAGGAATTTAAAAAAGCGATCCCTATCACTGAGATCATAGCCAACCAGATTGGTTTGTTGTGTCAATGATTTGATTTTGGTGATGACTCTTGGGTTGGGATTAACATCATAATATTTGGTCAAAAAGAAACTTGCTTTTGCAAAATCGCCCTTCCCTTCTGATATAAAAGCCATCTTCAGTAGCATCGCAGAAGAGAAAGATTCGTCTTTTTCAAGGATCTCCTCGTAACCAATCATCGCTTCTTGGTAATTCTTGCTGCTAAACAAAGAATCCGCGTTTTGAAGCTTGGATATATTGGCTTGACAATTAAAGCTTTGTGAAAAAGCGAATAAAAATATTGTAAATTTTGTAAGAAAGATTCGATTTAGGTTTGGCATTTTGAAAATGTAGGCTTAAATTTGCAGTCCAATAACGACAAAGATTAGAAAAAAAACAAGCCTTGTCAAGAAAGAGTATTGGATTGAAAAGTCACCTGAATTAATTTGGAAGGCCTTTTAAGAATGTTAAACTTGAAAATCGAAAGGGTTTTCGCATCGAAATTTCTACTTGATTCCGTAGCTCAGCTGGTAGAGCAATACACTTTTAATGTATGGGTCCTGGGTTCGAATCCCAGCGGGATCACTACAAACTCACAAGGAGTTTGCTCAAAGTATTGGAAAGTAATTGCTCGGGGTGTAGCGTAGCCCGGTATCGCGCCTCGTTTGGGACGAGGAGGTCGTAGGTTCGAATCCTGCCACCCCGACAAAACAATGGCATGGTCCTGTAGCTCAATTGGATAGAGCAACTGCCTTCTAAGCAGTAGGTTTCAGGTTCGATCCCTGACAGGATCACAATTCTTGATCCCCAAATCATAGAATTTGTATTCCAAACTCTTGTTGAAATACCAAGCAAAAATCTATTCCAACGATTTGTTTCCAGTTGTCCAATTCAATTGTGAACAATGCTGTAGAATGACAGTTTTTGTTTGGACGCCAAAAACAATTTTGCACTAGGCATGTTGTAAGAAGCCAAAGAGTGATTGAAAATCAAAAGGATTTTCAACTAAATTAATAACAATGATTCCGTAGCTCAGCTGGTAGAGCAATACACTTTTAATGTATGGGTCCTGGGTTCGAATCCCAGCGGGATCACACAATTGAAACGGATGGTTTCAATCATCTGTTTCAACAGATTTTAAAAATCTGGTAATTCATTCAAGTTCAAAAACAAAAAAGCCTTTGATTCGTCAAAGGCTTTTTTGTTTTGCTTTTTTTATTGATTTCATTCCCTCATTTACATTTTTAAATTTGTAATTCTTGATTACTTTCACTTTATTCAATTTTTGAATTTCGGAATAAAATACGAGTGACTGAACGCTAACAAATCCAACAATAAAAGATGAGTTCCCCAAAATCCGTTAACAACAAACTTAAATTCGCCATAGCCCTCACTTTTATTCTAATGCTGATTTTCGGGAAAAATTTTCTGGAGCGCAGGTATTTCAATGAACTTGGAGAAGCTTTTGTGTCCGTCTACGAGGACAGGTTGGTGGTAGAGAGCTATATTTTTTCCATTTCGGAAAATCTTTTTAGGATCAAATTGCTTGTAAATCATTGCCAACAGGAAAGTGATTACACCAATGTCCTTGCTGAGATTGTGGCATATGAAGAAAACATTCTTAAAACTGTCGATACATTTGAAAAAACAAACCTCACTACACCTGAGGATGAGTTTTTGACTAGTTTTAGAAGTATCATTGAAAATAACCTAAGAATATCTGATTATAATTTTTTGTATTCTGAAGAGACAGGAATCAACCAGAAAAAAGTGGAGGAGTACAATTCCGCTATTGAAAGAGCAATTCTTGACTTGGAAAAGCTATCCCAAATCCAAATTGAAGAAGGAAGGAAATTGGCCATGAATTCATCCAAAGTCGTAAATAAATCGAGGATATGGGCTCAATTTGAAGTGGCTGCTTTGGTTATTCTTTTGATCTTGATCTACCTTCTCATCTATACCACCCGTAAAATCAAGTCCGCCATAGAGGATGAGGAAGAGGAATATTAAGATTTTTAAGGAAGCTGTGAGAAGGTCGCCATTTCGGCCCTAGATATAATGGTCCAGTTGGAGTCACCTATGTGTCTCAAAAAGCTTGAGTTTTCCCGACTTCAAGCCCGGGAATGACTGAGAATCCGTAATCAGTAAGAAAAGCGTAGAGTCAGATTTCTAATTTAAAATCCCGCTGACCAAAGTGGCCTTTTGTTCTTTTCCATATGCATGGAGAATAGGGTTTTTTGGACCAAGTATGTCAGCGGTTTTTTTGTATCTAAAGAATTCTAGAAAACGAGCGCTTTCATATAATTTGCATTTTTTTCAGCAGCTTCCATTGGATTTGTTCCCTCAAATCGTTCTTGTTCCACGATAAAATATTTCATTCCATTGTCCATGCCTTTTCTCAGGATGTTTGAAAAATCCAAGGTTCCAGTGCCGATGAGCGTGGATCCGGTTGGTTCTGATGGATCAATACTTCCGTCTTTGTCCTTTACATGTCCCAGAGTAAACCGGTTTGGGTATTTTTGTAAGTACTGGATGGGGTCATAGCCGGCAGTCTTAACCCAATAGATATCCATTTCAAAATCCACCAATTCAGGGTCTGTGTTTTCCAGTAAATAATCCTGGGGAACCTGCCCCTCAAGATCCATAAAGGTGTAGCCATGGTTATGGTAAGCAAATCTCAACCCATTGTCCTTGCAGACTTGGCCCATTCTGTTAAAGTCATCCGCGAATTTCTTGAAATCATCCATCTTTTTCTGCGGACCGATGTAGGGACAGATGAGGTACTTCATGCCGATGGCACCTGCCTCTGCGGCTTGTTTTTCCAGGTTTTCAAAGGTGTTCGCATGAGAAGCTATAAAATCCAAGCCAAGGTCATCGGTCATGCTCTTGAACTCGGTGTTTTTCATGCCCCAAAAGATTCCTTTTCCTCCATCGAATCCTTCGATCTGTTTGTACCCATATCCTGCGATGGATTTGATGGTTTCCACGGCATTCTCCGCCATGTTCTCTTTTACCGAATAGAGTTGAAGGCCGAATGCTGACAAGGTCCCCTTTGCCGCACCAATCGCCGGTGTTACTGCGGTGCCCTCATTTTCTTTTTTTGGGGTGCAAAATTGGAAAGGAAGGAAAGCTCCCACACCCAGAGCAGTGCTCAATTGAATGAATTTTCTTCTGTTTTTCATGTTGGGTCAAATTAAAAGAGACTGCTTGAAAAGCAGTCTCTTGATTTTTAAGTTAGCATTAGAGGGCATATGCTCGGTCACCTTTTTTGTAATCGGCACATCCATCAAACCTGCCAGGCGCTTCCACGTAGCGAAGTTGTTGGGTGGCGCCAATCTCAGAGGTGAAATAACCCAAGATCGTCAGGTCTTTCAACATCCCAATCACTTTTGGCTCTTTGTCCTCACTGGTCATCGCTTTTTGGTTAAGCTCATTCAGGTATGCAGTTCTTTCTTCCTGAGTGGCTTCCATGAATTTACTCCCGTTTACTTTTTTGAAGTCGGTTTTGATCATGTTCAATCCAGAGACAAAGGATTCCTGTTGTTCACCGCTGTAGGTTTCTTTTACCATCATCACCATGAATTGACCGATACCAACAGCTTTGGCTCCTGGAGTATCTGTTGCGGGAATGATGGCTTCTCCGATCTCATCCAAGAACGATATGTCCTCTGGGGAGAATTCAAGGCCTACGATTTGATTCTCAGGGGAGCAGCCTGTCAAAAGGACATTTGCACCGACCATCGTTCCGCCCATCATCAAGACAAAGCTTTTCAATGCATCTCTTCTATTCATTGCCATAATTAATTCATTTTAAGATTATAAATTGCCCTTTTTCATTTCTTCCACAGCAAAGCTTACTGCCCTTGCTGTCAAAGCCATATAAGTCAATGACGGATTCTGTGCTGCTGCAGAAGTCATTGCGGCACCATCTGTCACGAACACGTTCTTGGCATCCCAAACCTGGTTGTTGCCATTCAACACGGAAGTTTTTGGATCCCTTCCCATTCTGGCGGTTCCCATTTCATGGATTCCTTGACCAAAAGTGTAGCCGGCATCAAAGCCCTTCACATTTTTCATTCCAGCAGCTTCCAGCATTTCCACGGCATCGTTCATCATGTCCACACGCATTTTCTTTTCATTGTCCTTGATTTCCGCATCCATTTCCAAGATGGATAAACCCCATTTGTCCTTTTCTGTAGCACTGAGTTTGATGGTGTTTTCATGGTAAGGTAGGATCTCACCAAATGCAGTTATGCCCATGCTCCAAGGTCCCGGCTCGCTGAGCGCCTCTTTCATAGGGGCTCCAAAGTTGATTTCTGCAACGTTTCTGCTCCATCCGCTTCTGCTGGCGCCACCTTGATAACCAAAACCTCTGATATAGTCTCGGGGCTGCTCGCCTTCCACATTTCGGAATCTTGGAATGTAGATCCCGTTTGGCCTTCGGCCAAAAAGATATTTATCCTCATAACCTTCCATGGTTCCGTTGGCTCCCAATCTGAAATGGTGATCCATTACATTGTGGCCCAATTCTCCGGAACTACTTCCCAAACCTTCTGGCCAGATGTCTGTGGCAGTCCGCATGAGGATGGCAGTGGAGTTAAAAGCGGAAGCGCAAAGGAATACGATTTTTGCATCGTACTCTACGGTCTGGTTGGTTTCGGAATCCAAAACTTCAACTCCCGTGGCTTTTTTGCTGTCTTTGTCATAAATCAATCTGGTGACAATGGACATTGGTCTTAAAGTCAGATTGCCCGTTTTCATCGCTGCAGGAAGCGTAGAGGATTGGGTGCTGAAATATCCCCCAAATGGGCAGCCTAACCAGCATTTGTTTCTGTATTGGCATTGAACCCTTCCTTCCAGGGGTTGGGTCAAATTGGCAACCCTACCGATGGTCATCAGTCTGGCACCTTTGTAATAGTTTTTGATTCTTTCGGCTACATCCTTTTCTACACAGTTCAAGTCCATTGGCGGTTGGAATTCTCCGTCTGGAAGAAGGGCTAGGCCATCCTTGTTTCCGGAAATACCCGCAAATTTCTCCACGTAACTGTACCAGGGAGCCAAATCCTTATATCTCACAGGCCAATCTACGGCAATTCCCTCCTTCAAATTGGCATTGAAGTCAATGTCTGACAAGCGATAGCTTTGGCGTCCCCAAAGCAGGGATCTTCCACCGACTTGGTATCCTCTAAACCAAGTGAATGGCTTTTTTTCAATGTAGGGGGAGTCTGATTCGTGTGCCCACCAGTCCAGATTCAGTTCATTCAAAACATAATCCCTTTTCAGATTGGGATGATTTTCTATCATTTCCACTGTCCTTCTGCCTCTGTGGGGGATTTCCCAAGGGGGAGTGGTGGCTGTCTTGTAATCTTTGACATGCTCCACGTTTGGTCCTCTTTCCAACAATAAGACCTTGAGTCCTTTTTCCGTCAATTCTTTTGCCGCCCAACCTCCACTGATTCCGGAACCGACAACGATTGCATCATACGATTGATTTGCCATAATTATATGTTTGTCTACTTCAAATTAATTTTTATGTTGTTTTAAGAAGGATTTCATTGCTCCATGAAGTCCCATTTGCTGCTTCTGTTGGGAAAGGGTAGGTAAATTATTTCCTTTTTCTCCAAAATCCAAATAGATTTGGATGGAATGACTTAGAGGTGAAAGAAACTTTGGATTTCCTTTTGTCATAGTCAAAGAGGTTTGATTTTTTTGGGATCTTTTTTCAATCCATTCAATCATCCCACGCCTTTTTCTTTAAATGGAGGAACGATCTTGTTTTCCCGGAATAGAAAGAAGAAAAACAGAACGGCCAATACTGCAATGCCAGAAGGAATCATCCAAATCGATTTCCAATCATGAAGTCCATCAACGCCCAGGTATAAGTCAGAAACCTCTCCGGCAATGGCAAAACCAATCAGCATACCCACTCCGTAGGTAGCAAGTGTGATCAGCCCTTGGGCCGATGACCTGAATTGAACTCCTGCTTTTGAGTTGGTGTAAATTTGTCCTGCCACAAAGAAAAAATCGTAGCAAAGGCCATGAAGGGCAATCCCGATGATGAGTAAGAACAAGCCTCCTTCTGCATCTCCGATGGCAAACAATGCATAGCGGATTACCCAAGCAATCATGCCTGCCAACAGTGTCTTTTTAAAGCCAAAGCGGCTAAAAAACATGGGAAGCAGAAGAAGGAACAAAGCCTCTGATATTTGACCGATTGTCATCTTGCCTGTTGGATCGGAAACACCAATCTCGGCAAGGAAAGGATTTGCATTTTGGTAATAGAATGCCAGAGGAATACAGATCAGTATGGATGACACAAAGAATACAGCAAAATTCCTGTCTTTCAGCATTTTTAAGGCATCCAGTCCCAAAAGGGTGGAAAGAGAAACTTTCTCCCCTTTTTTTGCTTTTGGAGGGGTGTTTGGCAGGGAAAAGCTAAACAAGCCCAGCACCAAAGACGCTATGGAAGCCATCAAAAAGGTGTTTTTGAGCATTCCAGAGGCCATGTTGTCAGCACTGTCCCAATAAAAAAGGTAGCTTATCGCCAAACCGGCGGTGATCCAACCAATCGTTCCCCAAACCCGGATTGGAGAAAATTCCTTTTCCGGATCCTTCATCTGGTTGAAAGAGACAGAATTGACCAATGCCAAAGTGGGCATGTACAAAACCATGTAAGTGAACACAAGGGGATAGAAGCTGCCAAAATCAGTGGATTGGTACATCAGATACATGAGTACTGCACCGGATAAATGGAGCAAGCCGAGTATTTTTTCCGCATTGAAATAGCGGTCTGCAATCAAACCTATAATAAAAGGAGCGATGATGGCACCAAAGGATTGGGTCGAGAATGCAGCTCCTGTTTGTGATCCAGTGGCTTGTAAATTGGTTCCTAAAAAAGTCCCTAAAGTAACGAACCAAGCCCCCCAGATAAAAAATTCAAGAAACATCATTAGGGAAAGACGGAATTTGATTCCAAAATTCATTCAAGCAGTTGGTTATAGGGTTAAAATAGGTTTTGAGGTAATCAGAAAGCCAAACTAATTGATTTTAAATTCAATATTAAAGGTTTTTCTATTAAATTTATTTTTTGCAAAATCGCCTGCCAAAACATGCCAAAATATCGCTAGGGTCTTTACCGCTCATAACTGAATACCGCAGTAGGTAAAGTAATCTATTTCGTTTTACAGGGAAATCAAACGATAAATTATCTTTCAGGAAATTTAAGGCGAAATAATAGACTTTTAAACCATTATACCGACAATAAAAATGACAATACACAAAAAACTCAAAATGGGAATGGTGGGAGGAGGTCCGGGATCTTTTATAGGAGCCATCCACAGGAGTGCTTCCCAGATGGATGGGCTTATTGAGCTGTGTGCTGGAGCTTTTAGCAGTTCACCCGAAAAATCCCGACAAAGCGGAGAGGAATTGATGCTGGACCCTTCCAGGGTTTATTCTTCTTACGATGAAATGTTCGAAAAGGAACTGGCTCTTCCTGAATCCGAACGGATAGATATCGTGAGTATCGTGACACCTAACAATGTCCATTTTGATCCCACCAAGAAAGCGTTGGAAAAAGGCTTTCATGTTGTACTGGACAAACCCATGACACTGAATTATGAGGAGGCAATGGAGTTGCATCAAATCATCAAATCCAGTGATAAGCTTTTTTGCCTTACACACACGTATACAGGGTATCCGATGATCAAGCAGGCCAAGCAAATGGTGGCCGATGGAGCGATTGGTGAAATCAGAAAAGTGTACGTAGAGTACCCCCAGGGTTGGTTGTGGAAACTCCTGGAACACGAAGACAACAAACAGGCGGAATGGAGAACTGATCCTTTGAGGAATGGCAAAGCCGGATGCTTTGGAGATATCGGGACCCATGCTTTCAATTTGGCAGAGTACGTGTCCGGGTTGAAAGTGGCCAAAATCTGTGCAGACCTTTCCATTAAGATTCCAGGGAGAATGATCGATGATGACGGAGCCATCCTAATGCGTTTTGAAAATGATGCGTCGGGGATTTTGACCGCTTCACAAGTAGACACGGGGGTGGAGAACAATCTTAAAATTAGGATTTATGGCGACAAAGGGGGCTTGGAATGGCAACAGGAGGATTGTAACTCCCTGATCGCAAGATGGCCGAATCAGCCCAGCCAGATTTTTAGGGCGGGAACAGGCTATCTCACGGCTCTTGCGAATGAAAACATCAGGACTCCAGCTGGACATCCGGAAGGATACATGGAAGCATTTGCCAATATTTACAGGAATTTTGCAAGATGCATTTATGCATTGGAAAAAGGGGAGGAGCCAAAACCAGAATGGAAGGATTTTCCTGGAGCAGAGGATGGAATCAGAGGGATGGCATTCATTGACCATGTCTTGGCATCAAATGTGTCGGAAATGAAATGGACACCCTTGGTGGTGAAATACTGAGACCGAAATTCTTTTGAATCCGGGAGGCTCTCAATCAAATAAATATGAAAAAGAAATTCAAATAATAAACCAAATCAACCTATGAAAACCATTAAAGGACCAGCGATATTTTTGGCCCAGTTTGCAGATGATAAAGCACCTTTCAACAGCCTAAAAAGTATTTGCGAGTGGATGGCAGAAATCGGCTATTACGGCGTACAAATCCCCTCTTGGGATGGACGCCTGATCGATCTTCAAAAAGCGGCCGAGAGTCAAACTTATGCAGATGAAATCAAGGGGATAGTAAACGAAGCGGGACTGGAAATCACAGAGCTTTCCACTCACTTACAAGGCCAATTGGTAGCGGTTCATCCTGCTTACAATGAACTGTTTGATGGATTTGCGCCTGCATCACTCAAAGGAGATATCAAAGGCAAGTCCGAATGGGCCACCCAACAACTGAAGTATGCCGCAAAAGCCTCTTCCAACCTAGGATTGACTGCCCACGCGACGTTCAGTGGCGCTTTGATGTGGCAGACGGTCTATCCATGGCCTCAGCGACCTGCTGGATTGGTGGAGACTGGATTTAAAGAATTGGCCAGAAGATGGTTGCCCATTTTGGATACTTTTGAGGACAATGGAGTTGATTTATGTTACGAACTTCATCCAGGAGAAGATTTGCACGATGGCATTACCTTTGAAATGTTTCTGGAGAAAGTCAACAACCATAAAAGAGCGAATATTCTATATGATCCAAGCCATTTCATCCTTCAGTGCCTTGACTATCTCCAATTCATTGACTTATACCATGAAAGGATAAAAATGTTCCATGTAAAAGATGCGGAATTCAACCCCACAGGCAAACAAGGTGTTTACGGAGGCTATCAAAATTGGATAGACCGAGCCGGAAGATTCCGATCCTTAGGTGATGGTCAAGTTGATTTTAGTGGTATCTTTAGCAAACTTTCTCAGTACGATTATGACGGTTGGGCAGTGTTGGAGTGGGAATGTGCGATCAAGCATCCAGAACAGGGAGCAATAGAAGGTGCCCAGTTTATTTCCGACCATATCATCAGGGTAACGGAAAAAGCATTTGACGATTTCGCTTCCACAGGATCAGATGAGGCTTTCAACAAAAAAATATTAGGAATTTAAACCATCAAACATAAACGAACAACACAAATGAAATTATTAAAAACCTTATCCATCGGCGTAATCGCTTTGTCTGCTTTGACCTATTCCTGCGGTGGCGGTACGGAAAAAACTTCCGAAACCACTGTCTCTACCCCAGCAGCGGCCCCAGCCAAAGTTAGTTTGGAAGACAAACACAAGGATAATCCCATTTATATCAAGGGATTGGCCAAACTTAAAGAATCAGATTGTCTAAGCTGTCACATGGTGGAGCGAAAAATCGTTGGGCCATCTTATGCTGAAGTTGCAGCAAAATATGAGAATACAGAAGAGAATGTGAAAATGTTGGCTGGAACTGTGATCAATGGGAATGTTGGCAACTGGGGTGAAGTGCCTATGCCTGCCCATCCGGCCTTAAGTCAAGAAGATGCGGAAGACATGATCCGTTATGTTTTATTGTTGAAATAAACCAAAATGTACAAACCTTTATATACAATCCTAACCGCATCGGTACTTGCATTTTCTTGCGGAGGCAATCAACAGGAAATCGTGGTCGATGACTCTGAATTTGAAGTTGTGGAAAGTGAATGGATCAGTTTGTTTGATGGTTCGACATTAAACGGTTGGGCCAAATATGGTGGAGGGGAAGTAGGAAAAGCTTGGAAAGTCCAAGATGGATCCATTTACCTCGATGCTACCAACAAAGCGGATTGGCAAACCGGAGACGGTGGAGATATTGTAACGACGGAAGAATTTGACAATTTTCACCTGAAATATGAGTGGAGAATAGCGCCAAATGGAAACAGTGGTTTGATCTTTTTTGTCCATGAAGCCCCTGAGTTCAGTTATCCTTGGCAGACCGGTTTGGAGATGCAAGTCTTGGACAATGATGGTCATCCTGACGCCAAAATCCCTACCCACCGTGCGGGAGATCTTTATGATCTGATCGAATCCAGTGAAGAGACGGTAAAACCTGTTGGTGAATGGAACTTGGCTGAAATCATTGCAGATAATGGAGAATTAGAACTGTATCTAAACGGAGTGATGGTTGTTTCCACCACGATGTGGACTCCGGAATGGGAGGCATTGGTAGCCAAAAGCAAGTTTAAGGACATGCCTGGATTCAGTAAATTCAAAAAGGGTAAAATTTCTTTGCAAGATCATGGTGACGAAGTTTGGTTCAGAAACATAGAAATCAAAAAACTTTAAAAGTACAATAAAGTGAATAGGAGGTAAGTCAGGTTTTGTAATAAAACCTTTCAATACCGACCAAACCAAAAAAAACACCAAAAGCCATCGGTTTTTGGTGTTTTTTTGGTTTGGGGTGTTGCTCAAACCGAGAAATGAACGTTAATCATAGCGGTTTTTAAAATTCACATCATTTTTATATCCTGAGATTCAGGTTTTGCCAAATGTCACCAATGGAAAAAAAACAGTCGTTTTGTTGTGTTTTTTTATTTCTATTAAGTTTGAAAAATGCAAATAAATATTGTAATTAGAATTGAAAATTGAGATGATCCTTCAATCCATGCGATGATTTAGGACAAAGTTATTGCAGACTTGGTTTCTGTTTGATAAGGAATGTTTTTACCTGACAGAATGATATTGGTTTTTTGAAGGGTCTTTTTGATTTGATTTTTGTGTTCGGATTTATTTAAACTAAAAACTATGCGAAAAATCTACAAATTTCCATTGATTCTGGCGTTGCTGATGATCGGTTCCGGAGTCTCCATGGCGCAGTACACCGTGACCGGTGTGGTGAAAGATGATCGGCGGGGAGAGCCCCTGCTTGGTGCCAACATCCTTGTGAGAAACACGACCAGGGGAACCATTACTGATTTAGAGGGCAGATTTACCATCAGCTTCGACAACAATCAGTCTGCAGTATTGGTGATTTCCTCTTTGGGCTTCCTTAGCCAGACTTTTGCGGTAAGTCCAAGCAATAACAATCTTCAGGTGAGTCTAATCGAAGATGCGACCAGCCTGGAAGAGGTAGTGATCACCGGTTTGGCCTCCTCTGTGAAAAGGTCCAACTTGGCAAACGCCGTTTCTTCCGTGTCCTCAAAAGACCTGATGGGAACGACAACTGTTCAGACCACCGATGGAGCACTGTACGGAAAAGTGGCCGGTGCTACGATCCGGTCAAATGGAGGTGCACCCGGAGGAGGAATTTCCATCCAATTGAGAGGAATTTCCAGCTTGTCGGGGGCATCGCAGCCACTGATCATTCTAGATGGGGTTTATATCAACAACTCTTTTCAAAGAAGTGGAAGAGCAACGGTTTCCGGAGCGGGTGGGGCAAATCAAGATGATGGTGCCAACAGGCTTGCCGATTTGAATCCATCGGATATTGAATCCATAGAGGTATTGAAAGGACCCTCGGCAGCAGCGATTTATGGGACCCGGGCCAATGCAGGGGTAATCATCATTACCACCAAAAGAGGCGCCGAAGGGAAAACAAAAGTCTCCTTCTCCCAGGATATTGGATTTGCACAACCCCTTAGACTATTAGGAGTAGATGACTGGAGTGAGGAGAAAATAAATTTCTTTTTTCCGGAAGCCAGAAGACCTGTGGAATTGGAAAGATTCAGACAAGGGACAAAGATTGATTATGAGGATTATTTCTACAACAACACAGCGCTGCTGTCCAATTCAAGGATTACGATCTCTGGAGGTACTGATAAAACCAAATTCTTTGTTTCCGGAAATATCAATACAGAGGATGGAACGGTGAGAAAAACAGGCTTTGACCGCTACTCCATCAGAACCAACATTGACCATAAAATATCGGACAAGATCAAATTGGGGGTTTCCTCCAATTATATCAAATCCAATACAGATAGGGGATTCACGGGTAATCAAAACAATTCGGGAGCAAGTATCGGTTACAGCATCGCCTACGTCCCCAATTATTTTGACTTGAGACCCGATGCAAATGGGATATATCCAGTCAATCCCTATTTTTCGGAAAACCCCATTGCGGTCACCGACAATGCCGTCAACAATTCAGAAGTCAACAGATTTATCCAAGCTTTCAACTTGGATATCGATTTGTTGAAAACCAATACCAGTTTTTTGAAGGCATCATTTGCCGGAGGATTGGATTTTCTGCAGAATTCCACCTTGGTGTATTTACCGGAATTTCTCCAATTCCAAAGGGGGCAGGCCAATCCAGGAGATGCTTTTTGGGGAAAGCAGGAAAGTTTCAACACGAATTTTCAGGCAGCTTTGGTTTACAATTGGAATCTGGGAAAAGTGAACATGAACTCTCAGGCAGGCCTGGTTAGATTGGATTTCAAAAACAGCTCTCTTTTCACTAGAGGGCGTGGGCTTACCCCGGGTCAAAGAAATTTGCAGCAGGCCACAGTTCAGGAAATCAACGAACAGTTCAACAGCGAAATACAAGAAGCAGGCGTCTTTTTGCAACAGGAAGCCAATTTTGATGATAAAATCATAGGTACCGTTGGGATCCGTTGGGATAAATCTACCTTAAATGGCAATCCAAATGAGTTTTATGCTTTCCCAAGGGCATCATTGGCTGTAAACATCGCCAATTTTGATTTTTGGAATTCGACAGTGGTCAATCAGCTGAAACCAAGGATTGCCTATGGTGAGACAGCGGGTCCGGTTGCTTTTGGAAGCACTTTTACACCACTTGGAGGAGCCAATATTGGAGGATTGCTGGGTTCTGTTGTTTCCACACAAATAGGCAATACCCAAATAAGACCAGAAACAGCAAAGGAACTTGAATTTGGAGTGGATGTAGGGTTTTTCAGGAACAGGGTGTCCTTAGAAGCTACCTATTACATCAAGACCACCCAAAACAACATCCAAAGCCTTAACCTTGCCCCTTCCACCGGAGTGAACACAACGCCCAGCAATGAAGCGGAACTGGAGAATAAGGGTTTTGAATTTGGCCTTTCAGGAAATGTGATCGACAAGTCCAACTTTAGGTGGTTTTCCAGGGTTTTGTACTGGCAAAACAGAGTGAATTTGACAAGGTTGGGGATTCCGACTTACATTGCCGGTGCATTCGGATCGGGATTGGGTACTTTTTTATATGCACAGGGATATGCGCCGACCACTATCGTTGGTTCTCCAGCTGACCCCAGCAATCCAGGAGGTTTTACCTTCTGGGGCAATGCCCAGCCTAAATTCAACCTTTCTTTTTACAATACCGTCAACATCGCCAGAAATCTGGAACTCTCCTTCCTTTTGGATTGGAGGCAAGGCGGTGACAATATTAACTTGACTTCTTTTCTGACCGATGGAGGTGGTACGACCAATGGATGGTTCGATGACGATGATGGGGACGGGATTCCAAATGGCAGACAAAGACCTCCTGCTCCATTCAACAATGCTGGTCGCTGGGTACAAGATGCCTCATTTATGAAAGTAAGGGAAATAGGACTTTACTATACTATCCCAAAAACAGCCATTACCAATACATTTGGTAGCTCAGTTGAGAACATCAAAATAGGTGCATCTGCGAACAATGTTTTTCTGTTTACCAAGTATAAGGGATATGACCCAGAGACCTCCACTTTTGGTGCACAGTCCGTGGCAAACAACGTAGATATCGCACCCTACCCAACCCCTAGAAGAATCTTTTTTCATCTAACGGTTGATTTTTAATCACTTAAACCTGATAAGTCATGAAAAGAATAAATATAAATATAGCAATAGCGATACTGTTGGCTTCCGTCGTTTTGTCCTGTAACCCCTTGGATCTCGACCAAATCGATGACCCAAACAATCCTTCAGTATCCAGTGTGACTAACAATGCCTCCAAAGAGCAAATCCAGTTTTTGCTTACAGGATTGGAATCGAGGCACAGAGGATATGTGACCAATATTTCACAAGCTTGGAATACCTTTGGTCGAGAAACCTGGTATTTGAATGCCTCTGATCCTCGGTTTCAAACGGATTGGCTTGGACAAGCAGGAAGGGTGCCGGACAGATCCTATTTTGGTTTTGGGAATACGGGAGGTGGCTCTTGGGCAGCCCCGTACCAAGCCATCAAACAAGCGGATGTTTTGGTGACTTCCGCCGAAAATGCCAGTGTCCTCACAGATGCTGAACGACGGGCAGTATCCGGTTTTGCCAAAATGATCCAAGGTTTCCAATTTATGATCCCTGCCAATTTTGTTTATCAAAATGGGATCAGGATAGATGTAAAGGATCCACTTAATCCCGGCCCATTTGTTGGTTATGAAGCAGCAATGGATCACGTGAAGAGTTTGTTGGACCAGGCAGATCAGGAGCTATCCAGCGCAGGGACTGGTAATTTCCCCTTCAGATTGACGCCAGGATTCAGTGGCTTTAACACAGTGGAGGGAATTAGGCAAGTCAACAAGGCAATCACCGCCCGCGCAAATGCTTATAGGGCAGATTGGCAGGGGGTTTTGACTGCCCTTGACGGGTCATTTATAAACTTGACTGGGAATTTAAATGCTGGACCGTCACATCCTTATAACGGGCCGCCAGATGCTTTCAATCCACTTTTCTATGTCCCAAATGCAGCCATCAATACCATTGTCGTAGTGCATCCGTCCGTCCTGGATGATGCAACCCCGGGTGATTTGCGGGTTGCCAGGAAGTTCTTGCAGAGAACCACTGCGGTCACCATCACCACGGATGCCACACCTTTGGTGGGTACCCATCAGGACGCAAGGTGGGCCAGTAATACAACTCCGATACCCTTTATCAAAAACGAAGAGTTGATTTTGCTGAAAGCCGAAGCCCATGCGAATCTGAACCAAACCGCCCAGGCAGTGGAAGCAATCAATATTATCCGTAGTGCAGCTGGAATAGGGGTTTATTCGGGAAGTACTGCCCAGGCAGCACTGATAGATGAAATCCTGTACCAAAGAAGGTATTCCCTTTGGGCAGAACCTTGGGGCCATCGGTGGATAGATGCTAGGCGGTATAACAAACTCAATGAAATCCCAACTTCTTATGATCAAGGCACCATATTCACCCAGTTTCCACATCCACAGGCGGAATTGAGTTGGGATCAATACGTTGGGAATTGATTTTAAATTGAAAGATTAGTCGCGATTGATTTTTTTACCGAGGCTTTCGAATGGGATTTCCCATTCGAAAGCCTCGGTTTTTTTTGCCTATTCGTGGGTCAAAATCATGGCCTCCAGTCTTGAATAGCATTTTTCGGACAAATGCTCCACTGGGTTTTCAGCCTTCAAGGAGGTAGGCAGGATAGGGGCGGAAAAGTAAATTTCGATCACCCCTGGGCGGAGCAATAGAGATCCTTTGGGTAGCAATTTGTCTGCTCCGATCACAGCCATTGGAAGGATGGGTGTTTGGGTGTCGATGGCCAAGCGGAAAGCACCTTTCTGAAAAGGCAGCAAGGTCTTATCGGTGTCATTTCGGGTTCCTTCCGGTGCCACGATGATGGAAATTCCTTGCTGAAGTATTTCCTGCATCTTTGTCAAAGATGCCTTTCTCGATTGGCTGTCTTTGCGGTCCACCCACACAGCGACCCTTGAGATGATCAGTCCAAAAATCGGAATCTTGGAGAGCTCTTTTTTTCCCAGTCCCCGAAGCTCCTGTTTGATGGTCATCGGGATGAGGGGCGCATCCAAAAATGAGCGGTGATTGAAGATGTAGATATAGGCTTGATTGAGATCAATGTGCGCTGTCCCAAAAGTGCGGAATCGAATGCCAATCAAAAATGACCAGAGGATGGCCCAAACCCTAAGGAAAAAAAAGGAGATTTTCCCTCCTCTGGGACTGATCAAAAGTGGAAGGACAATGAACAATCCGAAAACCAACATCAGCAATATGAACAGCAGGACGGCGTACAAAGTGTAAATGGACCTGATTATTTTCATTTTTGAATCTCTTTTGTTATTTTTGGGTAATTTAAATCAATTTACTCACTCTTTGCTTGCAAACAACCCCTGAAAGCGATTTCGGGGGTTTCGTTTTTTGAGGAGGTTGGGGTGGGAATGAGAATTTTTATATAGGTTTCCCTTTAAGATTCGTTTCAAGAGATAAAATAAAATGAACTGCAAATTAAAAATATTATATCTGTTTAGGTAAAGCGAATAATCCTAAAATCTAAAAACATCTTTCTTTTTTTTAAAAATGTTGCGAATATTTTGCAGTTCGTTTTTTTTTTATTTTTAGTGAACTAATTTATTTTTAACAATTAATAATTAATCTTATGAAAAAGTTCATTTTATCCACCACCTTAGGTTTTGCAATGGTGGTAATGTTGTTTTCTTCAGGGAACGTGCAAAGTCAAGCAGCTTTGCCTGAAGAAGGCTATGAACCAAAACTTGAACCGTGTAGCTATCCTGTAGTTGCTGGTACACTTTGGGTGGTAAAATGCAGGCCAATGGAATATGCATCATGTACAGTTTCTTCTCAAATACCATGTGGGGAAGGTTAAATTTTAAATAAACCTGAATGAAATACCATTTCATTCAGGTTTATTTTCTCAAAAATTGTAATATGAAAACAAATTTCTTTTGCATTATATTGTTCGTTTTTCTTAGTTGTACAAAAGAATTCGACAAAGAAAAAATTTCAATTAATTTGAACGATACCAAAGAGTTAAAGTATTCGGATATTTTTGAAAGTTTTGAGTATATTTTTCTCCAAATACCTGATAGTGTACCGCTTATAAATCCATCCAAATTAACAGCAAATGAATTTGGGGTTTTTGTTCAGGATAGAGAACCAAATAATCTATTAATATTTAATAGTTCGGGAAAATTTGAAAAGATAATTAAATCTTCCGGGCCTGGACCAGGTGAATTCTTAAATCTGGAAGATTTCCAAATACTCCAAGGTGAAATTTTAATATTGGACAATAATTTAAAGAAATTAATAAAGTTTGATTTGTTGGGAGCATTCAAAGAGGAAAATAAAATTGAATTTCACCCTTACAACATTCATCAATCAAGCAATCAACTTTTAATGTATTTTGCGAATAGACCTGAGTACGAGAACTTTTCTATTGTAGGAAAAAATAGAAATGATCTTTTAGGGATGAAAAAAGTACAAGAAGAGTTCATAGGGATTAATTATTCTTCAACTTCTGGTTTCATAAAAGATGATCTAAGTAAAAAGATTTTTTTGAAGCTTGACACATCTTACGAAGTTGTTGTATTTGATGAAACTGGGAATATCGAAAATGAGATTGAATTCGATTTTGGACGGTATAATTTTCCAAATCAAAAGAGAATGGAATTTGGACTTTCTCCTGAAAGATATACCTACCTTAGGGAGAACAATATGGTAGAAAATTTATTTTCATTTCTTCCTCTTAAGAATAATTTCTTGGCAACAATTGTTCAAATAGGATTAAAAACCAAATACATTCTTTTAGATGAAGACTTAAAAAGATATACCGTTATTTCAAAATTCATAAATGATTTTGATCATTTTGAAGGAGATTTTTCGCCAATTTCCCAATTCAATGGGAATATTATTTTATTCAAAGATTCAAGAAGTTTTCAAAAAGAGTATCTCAAAAGTTTTGGGGGAAAATCAATCAGTTCCAATATTTTTAATAAACCGGATGGAATTCATCAGTTTTATAAAATAAATGAACATGATTTTCAAAATGATAACTTTGTTGTAATTAAAGCTATTGTGAGAGAATGAACTGTTTTTTGATTTGCAAATAGCTGAATAAACTTATCACCCGTTATTCTCCTTTTCCAAAAATTCCCTACCTTTGCAATCCATTCGATTGAATGGGGTCTCTTTGGCTGACAGTCAGGGACTTTGTTATTTACTAAAAACCTCAACCCGATGATCCTAGGGTGGTTGAAAATCAGGATTGACTTACAATATGTCGAATAAAGAAGAATTTAACTGGGACAATTTTGCCACCAAAGGTTTTGGCGAAGGTTACTCCAAGGAAAAAAGAGCCGAAATGGAGGCCCTTTACACTGGAACCCTGAACGAAATCACTGAAAAGGAAGTCATCAAAGGTACCGTAGTAGGCATCAATGATAAGGACGTGATCATCAATATCGGTTTCAAATCCGATGGATTGGTGCCCGTAAGTGAATTCCGCGATCTTCCAGATCTGAAAATCGGAGATGTAGTGGATTTGTTCATCGAAGAACAAGAAAACTCTCTTGGCCAATTGGTCCTTTCCAGAAAGAAAGCCAGAATGGTTCGTGCATGGCAAGACATCGAAGATGCGCTTGAAAACGACAAGGTGATCGAAGGATTGGTGAAGAGAAGGACAAAAGGTGGATTGATCGTAGATATCTACGGTGTTGAAGCTTTCTTGCCAGGTTCTCAAATCGATGTGAAACCTATCAGGGATTTTGATATCTATGTAGGTAAGAAAATGGAAGTAAAAGTGGTTAAAATCAACCACGCTAACGATAACGTTGTCGTTTCTCATAAAATCCTCATCGAGAAGGATTTGGAGAAACAAAAAGCAGAAATCCTCAACAACCTAGAGAAAGGTCAGATTTTGGAAGGTGTGATCAAAAACATGACCAATTTCGGTGTATTCATCGACTTGGGTGGTGTAGATGGTCTACTTCACATTACAGATATCTCTTGGGGACGTATCAATCATCCGGAAGAAGTGCTTAACCTGGACGACAAAGTTCAGATCGTTGTGCTTGATTTCGATGATGACAAGAAAAGAATTTCTTTGGGCATGAAGCAATTGACTCCACATCCATGGGATTCTCTTTCTGCTAACCTTGAAATCGGTTCTAGAGTCAAAGGTAGGATTGTAAACGTAGCAGATTACGGTGCATTCCTTGAATTGGCTCCAGGTGTTGAAGGTTTGATCCACGTTTCTGAAATGAGCTGGTCTCAGCATTTGAGAAATCCAGCGGATTTCGTAAAAGTAAACGACGAGATCGAAGCAGTTGTCTTGACTTTGGACAAAGACGAAAGAAAAATGTCTTTGGGTATCAAACAATTGACTGAAGATCCTTGGACCAAAGGTGATATGGCTACTAAATATGCCGTAGGTACCAAGCACAAGGGAGTGGTAAGAAACTTGACCAACTTTGGTTTGTTCCTTGAATTGGAAGAAGGAATTGACGGATTGGTTCACGTATCTGATCTTTCTTGGACCAAGAAAATCAAACATCCATCTGAGTTTGTAAAAGTCGGTGATGAATTGAGTGTTGCGGTATTGGAACTTGACGTTGACAACAGAAGGTTGGCATTGGGTCACAAGCAATTGGAAGAAAATCCTTGGGATACTTTCGAAACCGTATTCCCAATCGGTTCTGACCACAAGTGTACCGTTGTTTCCAAAAATGACAAAGGTGCGGTTCTTGAATTGCCATACGGCTTGGAAGGATTCGCAACGATCAAAAACCTTGAAAAAGAAGACGGTTCTTCTGTAGAAGTTGGTGAATCATTGGATTTCAAAGTATCCGAATTCTCCAAAGAAGACAAGAGAATAGTACTTTCCCATACTGCTACTTTCAGAGAGGAAGCAAAAGCTCCAAAGAAAGCCAAGAAGAAAGAAGATGCTCCTTCATCCGCTGCTCCAGCTGAAAAATCCACCCTTGGTGATTTGGATGCTTTGGCAGAATTGAAAGAGAAAATGGAAGGCGGAAAGAAATAAGACACCAGGCGCGAGATGCGTGAGTATCTTATGTCGAAGTGGAAATTTCAAATTTCTTATCCAATACAAAAAGTGGCTGTCGCGAGATGGCCACTTTTTTTATGCCTTGCTCCATCCTATGCTTTGATAGGAGCAGCGAAAGAGTCTATAAATGGGCAAATTTTTTTAAAAAAATGAACTAATAACTCATTATTTAGAGCCAAAAGTTTTTTATATTGGACAATGAAACATCTTCAACTGTGCCTATTCGCAACCCTATTTTTTTATTCCTGTGCGGATCCCAAAGAAAAGGGACAGGAAATTCCAACCGCTTATTCCTTTCAGGTTGTAGATTCATTGGATTTGAAGATTTTGGGAAATCCCATGATCACCGATGTCAGTCCAAAGGCAGATCGATTTGCTTTCCATGATTTTGCCAACAAAGAATTTATCATCACCGATAATTCAGGTAGTATTGTCAGCCGATTTTCGAAAAAAGAGGATACACCTGATTCTTATGGGTTTCTTATGGAATTTCCAGGTTTCGTCAATGAAAATCAACTCGCTCTAGTCGGAATGAAGGGGATTTTTATCTATGATTTGGAAGGCAATATGGTTAAAAGGCTAGCGCATCCTGAGTCTATGGGAGGAGCGGGTTTTATGAGTTTTTCTGGAAAGGGAATTGAAATTGTGTCACTTAATGGAAAGCAGTATTTGCTTAGTAAATCGGTCCGAACACGGGATTCTTTCGCGGGAGAACAAAGATTTTATGACAACTTCAAGGCTCTGGAACTTATCGATATTGAGGAAGAAAAATTCATTGAGATTGTACCCTTTGAGCAGGGAAGCCATTTTTTGGATGGGGGTGGTTATTTTGAAAGTGATTATGCGCCGGCACTAGAGGCTACAGACGAGAAACTTTACATCGCTTTGGGTGCGGAGCAGCGACTGAATGTCTATGACCTAAGTTCTGAAGGAGTTAAGTTGGATACCATTGTCCAACTGAGTATACCTGGTTTTGAGAAATTACCGGTAACTCCAAGAGCAGAATTTTCCAAAGGTTCAATTACGATTAAAGGCAATACTCCAGCCATCAGAAATATTCATATCGTAGATGGAAAGCTACTGATTCATTACTATGGAGGTGTTCCGGAGGAAAAAATGAAAGAATTAGAAGCCCTTTGGATCTCCGGAGATAAAGAAGAATCGGAGAAACTTTACAATCAAGTGGAAAATGAAGTAAAACAGGGTGTTTTGATTTTAGATCAAAACACCCTAAATATCATTGGAAATCTTGATTTTCCTGACAAAGTGAATAAGAGCGGTTTTGCTTCAGCAGGAGGGTTTCTATGGATGGAAAAAGCTCCAAATGATGAATTGGAAGAGGATTTTTTAAGAATTTACAAAGTAAAATTAGTTGAGAAATGATCAGATTTAAAATAATAATACTCGTGATTGGAGCATTGATTTTTGGGTGTTCAGAGCGAAACAAAGATTCCCAAGATATAGCAGATTCAAACGAATGGGAACTTGTGATTTTGGATTCAATTCAAGTGGGTTTTTTAGCTGATATAAGAGAGGGTACATTTTCTAATGGAATAGGTCTAATTAAAGATATTTCAAGTAGCACATTGATTAAGTTTGATTCTTTGGGTAATATCTTGGTGAAGAAGGAATTTCCAAAAGAAGGCCCAGGGTCAGTAACGATGTTAGAGACTTTACTTGAACATAACGGGGGATTCTTTGGAACGACTTCATTTAAAAACATTTATCATTTCGATGCCGATCTTAATTTAAAAGAAAGTTTGGAAATGCCTTTTTCGGGTGAGGCGAGAGGCGGAGCCTACAACAGAAGGAATATAGCAGTTTGGGATGAGAAAATTCTTCTTTGGTATCCCGGCCGTAATGGGATCAGTCCTTATTTAGATTGTTTTTATCGAGATTACACGCTTTTGGAATTATATGATCTTAAGACAAAATCATCAATACCAGTTGTTAGAACACCTCCATCTTCTAAATTTAGTGGTGATGACTTTTTTGGTCGACCTTATATAAATTTTACCATAGAAAACGACAGCTTGTACCTTACCTTTTCAAATGAGCCCATTTTGCATATTTATGCCTTAGGAGATAGTATTTTATGGGAAAGGAGTATTGATATCAATCCTATCGATTTTAAATTATTGCCTGGACAAAAAACTCCTGTGACGTACGAAGAATCAATGAAAATGAATGAAGCCCAGATTCACGGCATTTATTCAGATTCGAACAATATCATTGTCACCTATTATGGCGGAATAGATGAGGATACTTTTGTGAATAACAACTTAAAGGAAAGAGAAAATTTTTTCAGATATCCAGAATTCCGCAAGAATTATCTCAAAATTTACAGGGTTGGAAAAGGTTGGTCAAACGAGGTGATTCTTCCTTCAAAGATTAAATTAATACTCAATATCGAGTCTGTGGATAAATCATTCTATGCCCTCAGAGATGATGATTACCTCGGGGAAGAGCAGGATTACATTACCTTTTACAAACTTCAATTGGTTAAAAAATGAAAATCCATGCAGTTGATGCTTTTTAGTTTATTCAGATTGAAGTTTCGCGTTTTGGAAATGTTTAGCGTTGTCGCATTTCATGTTCATTTTTCGTACAGGTAGAAAGATGATAAATTCCATCAAAATGACTAAAAAACTTCTATTTTTTGCAGGGCTGTTGCTGATCAGTTTTGGAGCTTTTGCTCAAAATGAGAATGAGATTAAAGTGTATGCCGGCACTTCAAAGGCTTTTATACAAAGACAAATCCCGTGGTTTGGAGAAGGGAGTATTGAAGCCAGTAATTTCTGGGAATTGGGAATAGGGTATTCAAGAACTCTTTTAGGAAATCTTGGTGTAAGTTCTGGATTTAATTTCTCTCGGTCAGATATATTGCTCAAGCCTGCCCCTGGAGTGGAAATTCCTACAAGAGATGAAAAATTTGAAATGCTTTCAATCCCCTTGATTTTTGAATATACTTTTTTTAAATATGGATTTCTGGCTGCTGGACCATTGTTGGATTTTCAACTGACAGAAAACAACTTTTCGGACCAAAGTGGAATTGGATATCTGTTGGGTCTGGGAGGGAAATATGAAACAGGGAATCTATCATTTTCCCTTTTCCCAAATCTTAAAAGACATTCGGCCATTCCTTTTAACGGAACAGAGAACTCTAAATATATCCTGACAGAACTGGGTATACAGCTTGGCGTTGGGGTTAAATTTTAAACCATGAAAACGCGATACTTTCCTCTACTGCTAATCTTTGCATTATTAAGTTGTGAAAAGCAATACGAAGATGCCATTCCTGAAGGCGCAATTCTTGGATTCCCCAATTTGGTCGCAAACCTCAATGAGGAAGGAAGGGTTATGTTAATTTGGGATATTTCAAGATTTTGTGCGGGCTGGTCCTGCGATCCAATTGTGGAGGGAAGCAGCTATGAGGTTTTTGTGAAATTACCTGATGAAAGTAATTTTGTCAGAATAGAGCGACTAGGGGAAGAGGAAAATGAATATATGGTTCCCAATACTGAGTATGGTAAGGCTTACGAATTTTATGTGACCTCACGTCGGGCTGGACAAATAGCGACCTCAAATACAGTGATGATAGTTCCAAATCCTTTTCCTGAGTTTGAAACTGTAATGGAATTGGAGAGTTGGAATGCTATGTATTTTCCAAAAGTCAATATTCAAGGGGATAAGGTGGCTTATATTTCAGACTACCGATGGACTGAATTAGGTCAAGAATATGGTGTTTCAAGTCTTTTTCTAAAAGATTTAATAACCGGAGATACTGAGATGATTCGAAAGCGCTGTTATCATCCACAATGGTCAAGAGATGGAAGCCAATTAATATATGGAACTACTGAAGGGCTAAACCAAATAACCCAAGGATATACTCCAATTCATCTAGAAATGTATGATTTGGAGACCAAGGAAATTAGTTTGTTGAAAGGAGGTATGCATCATAATTATTTCCCAACCTTTGCTAAAGACAATGAATCAATTTTGTTTTTGTCAGATTCCTTGGAGAGAGGAGAATTTGGATTGTGGAGGCTAAACAAAAATGGGAATTCTGAAGTGCTCTTGCCACAAATTAAACAAGGTGGTCAAATATCTACTTTGGCATATTTTACCAGTATGGATGCATCCTCCCGAACTGACCTGGTATCAATAGATATTCTTAAGGAGCTTGGGAATAGGTTTATTTACAATATATATGGTTTTGATTTGAATTTTGGTGCGCAAATGCGTGACCTTGTGATTTCTCCTTGGAACGATATTTCTCCATTGTTCTCACCTTCTGGAGAAAACTCGTTGGCATTTGTTTCTGATAGATCAGGAAGAAGACAAGTTTGGGTGATGTACATTTCTAGTGGTAAACTCAAGCAGGTTTCTTTCCTTAAGGATGATTTATATATTTCTTCTAATGGAAATATTAGTTGGGTGGATCAAGGACGAAGTCTTGCTTTTCCTGTTTCCAGTCCAACAGGAGATCAAAAACTAATCAAAATCCAGATTCCAAATTAGAAATTTGTGTAGGTTTTGTTCTTTTAAAGACTGGTTTAGTGATAAATTTTAAATTATGAAAGCATCAAGATTAGTATTTCTTATTTTGGTTTTTGCCTTTGGTTGTGTTGAAGATGATGGAAAGCTAAGTTTGGAAGTAAATCAGGAATTAGCCTTTGATGGGACTTTTCAAACCAGGGGCTCTGATGAGAATCTTTTTGAAGAGGTAACCTTGAAAATCTCAAATGGATTTTATCAATCCACCACAAGTTTACCCTTTGGATATGGTGCTGGCAAGCTTGAGGTTTCTAGAAATTCAATCAATTTTATTGATACTTTATTTTTCCCAGTGCCAGCTTTATATGGTCCTTCTTACGTTTTGAGTGGGGAACATCATTATGAATTCAATGGGCAAGATTTGAAAATTTGGCGCAACAAAAACGTTGGAGCTATTGAGTATAATTTAAGTTTAAAGGAGTGAGAAATTGATTTTCATTACACTTTTTTAATTCATACAAAATACTCCTTCAAGGGCAATTCATAGACCCTTTTTTTCAATATCGAAGATAAAGCATTGACGATCGCGGCTGCAACAGGTCCCTGGGCAGCTTCGCCAGCGCCAAGTGGTGCTTCTTCCGGCCGATTAATGATATGCACTTCGACTTCAGGAACATCATTTGTCCGCATGATGGGGTAGGAGTTCCAGTCTTTGCTCGTGATTCCATTTGCATCGTATTGCACCGCTTCCATGATCGTCCAACTTGCAGATTGGATCATACCTCCTTCGGTTTGGTTTTTTAAACCATCAGGATTGATGCACTGACCGGAATCGACGACTCCTGTGAGTTTGTGCAACCTGAATTTGCCTCCTGTCGGACTTTTATGGATTTCCGCAACTACAGCACAATAAGACGCTGAGTTTTTGTATTGGGCAAATGCTAAGCCATAGCCTACACGTCCACTTTGATCTCGATTTTCCCAATTACATTTACTTTTCAGCGTTTTGATAACTTCAATGGCTCTTGGATTATCGAGGTTTTTGATCCTAAACTCGAAAGGATCGATAGCTGCGAGATTGGCCAATTCATCCATGAATGACTCCAAAGCAAAAATATTCCCATAAGCCCCCAATCCACGGAGCGCAGAAGTTCTGAGTGGACCCTTGTAATTGTGGAGGACAATATTTTTGGCTGGAATGGTGTAGAGGGGAGATGAATTCCGATAACTTCCGCCCGAAAATCCTCCTGGCTGAAATTCAAATGGTTTTTCCAGATGCCTTGCGGCAATAAAATGTCCTGCTTTTCCTCCAGGCCTTGTGCTATGGGTGTCAGACCAGATTCCACAATCCCATTCCGTGATTTTTCCCGACGCATCCAAGCCTGCTTTGAGCTTTAGGAGCATTGCAGATCCATAAGGTTCCCAAGCATGTTCATCCTCTCGCATCCATTGAACGCGGACCGGCTTGCCCGGAAATGATTTGGCAATGAATGCAGCATCTGCCGAAACGTCGTCGGCACCATTGTGCCCGTAACAGCCAGATCCGGGAAGGCCGATACAGCGAATGTCTTTGGTGTCAATTCCCAAAAAATCCGAGAGGGTGGACCTAAGGGGATACACTCCCTGTGTGGGTGTCCACACGGTCAATTTTCCGTCTTTCCACTCGGCCACCGCACAGGATGGTCCAGCGGAAGCATGCATTTGATAGGGTCTTAGATAGGTAGCTTCAAGGATTTGTGGGGAATTGCCGATGATGGTATTGATATGTTTCGCTTCTTCCACTTGCTGCGGTGGGAGGGATTTTTTTTTCATGTCGGAGAAAAGATCCGCCTGTTGGGGAGAAAGTGGTTCCGTTTGCCATTTTGCGGCTGATTTCAAGAATTCCAATGCCTTGATTGCCTGGTATTCTCTTTTTGCAATTACCGCTATAAATCTGCCATCTACCACCAGTTTCAATACTCCGGGTAGGGCAAGGACACTTTCTTTGTCCAAATCAATTAAAATAGATCCGTAACTGGGTGGTCTCAAAACGCGAGCATGCACCATTTCGGGCAAACGGAGATCATGGACAAAAAATGCCTCTCCCTGTGCCATTTTTCTAATGTCTTCTCTAAGGATACCCTTGCCCACCAATGTATGATCTTTTGGGTTTTTGAGCGGGGCATTTCCTGTGACTTTTCCTTCCAGGAATTTTCCATCCAGTAATTCCCAATAGGAGATTTTGTGTTTTCCATTCTTCGATTGGATCAGCCCGTTTTTTACGGAAAGGTTTTCAGGAGATTCATCCCATTTTTCACTGGCCATATTGACCATGAAAAACTTTGCCTCCGCGGCAGCTTTTCTGATGGATGCCCCACTTCTTTCAATCGTCCCGCTTCCTGCTGTGTATCCTTCATCAGCCGTTTGCCCGGTATCTCCATTGATAATGGTGACGATGTCCATATTGACGTCCAGCTCCTCTGCAGCCATCTGCATCAGTGCAGTTCGGATCCCTTGACCCAGCTCCATTTTCCCGGTCAATACCGTCACCTTTCCCTCAGCATCCAACCGGATCCAAGAATCAATGATGTCAGACCCCATACTTGACCTGACTTGACTTCCAGAGGAAATTCCACCATCAAGGATTTCAGATTTTGATTGACAAAAGGTGAGTGGCAGCAAATTGAAACCGATCAATAATTGTCCGGTATTTTTGAGAAATGATCTCCTGCTGGAATTTGGGGAGTTTGGGGAAGTCATGGATTAGGCGTTTTGGGATTTTTCGGAAGCCAGTTGAACAGCTTTGATAAATCTGGAATGGGTGCCACAGCGGCAAAGTACGCGGTTGAGCGCTTCCTTGATCTCCGATATGGAAGGACTTGGGTTTTCTTCCAAAAGGGAAACTGCCGAAATAAGCATTCCATTGAGGCAATATCCGCACTGGGCAGCCTGAACTTCAAAAAATGCCTCCTGAAGTGGATGGGGATTCCCGTTTTTGGCCAATCCCTCAATGGTTTTGATTTTGGCTTCGTGTAGATTTCCGCATGTCAGCAGACAAGAAGGTTGAGCCCTTCCGTCCACGAGCACCATGCAGGCTCCACACTGTCCCATTCCACATCCATATTTTGGGCCATAAAGGTTGGCATCTTCTCTAAGGATATAAAGAAGTGGTTCTTCCAAATCGACTTCGAATTCTCGTTTTTTATCGTTTATCAGCAGTTTTATTTTTTCAATCATAGCCAATGGAGTGGGGGAGTTCAATATTCAATCAAAAAATAAGATACCCATTCAGGCCCAAAAAACCAATCAAACTTATCTTAACGGTTTTGGTTGGATGCTAAATAAGGAGGAGGTCAATTGAGATGTTTTATTCTCAAAGCCTATTATTAAAACGGATATGGGCAAACATAAAAATCCGAAAAATAGATTTTCGCAATGAACAATTAAAAATTTATACCGAACGACTAAAAAAAAATACCATCTCTTTTTGGGAGATGGTATTTATGTAAAGAGAGGTCGAGAGCGGATTCGAACCGCTGTAGAAGGTTTTGCAGACCTCTGCCTAGCCACTCGGCCACTCGACCATTAGTTAACGGAACGCAAATGTAGGGATTATCTAAACTTTACCAAAACCAAAGTTTTAATTTTTTTGATTTTTATTCTTCGAAGTTGGTCTTGTTTGAGATGAAACGAATTGTGCAACATGACTATTCATTTCTTTTTTGGCTGTTTATTATGCCTTTAATCGGAGAAAAATATTGTCTTCAGAAAACAACTGAGGGTGGGAGCGGATTCGAACCACTCTGAAAGATTTTGCGAAACTTTGCCTATCATTCGGCCACTCGACCTTTATTAAATGTATACTTAAATTAAAATAAATTTGGAACGGTTTCAAAAGTGCAAAACGAGATTTCTTGAAATGTTAAAAAAATGGACGTTTTTTTTAACTTAGAGGAATTAATAGGGGCAAGTTTTGAGTGCAAATTTTATTTAGGTTTGATTAATGTCTATAAAGTTTTATTTATAAAGATTCTAAATTAATTATGATTCATTTTAAATGTATTTAAATTCCTGTATTATAGAGTCTTACAATAAAATGCGGTCTGTTTACTGATCTCTGTCCTATATTTTAGTCAAGTTTGAAATATAGAATTGGGGTAGTACATTTGCAGTGTTTATTAAAAACCTCGAAGTAAAACTGTTTAATAAGTAATAAATATATGTCGATCAAACGCTCATTATTAAGTGTTCCCCTGAGAATAAGCACATTGGCTATGGTGTTTTTCCTAATGTTGGGATCACAAGCCTTTGCAGCCAATCCAGATGTTTCTGATAGCGATGAAGCAGTTGCGGCCGGAAAGACCATTTTCAATGCCAATTGTAAATCATGTCACAAGCTGGATCAAAAATATACAGGACCTGCCTTGAGGGGAGTTTCTGACCGAAGATCCATTGATTGGGCAAAAAGCTTTATCAAGAATTCTCAGGCCCTCATCGCCACCGGAGATGCCCAAGCGAACGCGCTTTACAAGGAATACAACAATTTGGCCATGCCTGCCCATGAGTTTTTGTCTGATGATGATGTCATGAATCTGCTTTCTTACATAGAATACGGAGACAAGGCAGAGGCGGTTGTCGAAGGTGCTGCTGGTGAAGGTGCTCAAGTTGGTGGTGGATCGGGTGTTCCAAGTGAATATCTGACAATTATCGTTGCTGTTTTGGTGGTGGTATTGTTGCTGATTCTGATCGTGTTGGGATTGATTATTTCGGTTCTGACCAAATACCTCAACAATCAAAAACTTGATGAGGAAGACGATGAATTCATCAATCAAAAATTCGATGTCAAAAAACTGTTCAAAAGTGATGCTTTTCTAATCATCGTAACGGCCTTGGTCATTGCGTTGGTTGCCAAAACGGCGATTGATGGTTTGTATTCAGTAGGTATTCAGCAAGGTTACCAGCCAAGTCAGCCAATCGCTTTTTCCCATGAGCTTCATGCCGGACAGTATGAAATAGAATGTCAATATTGCCATACAGGCGTTGAAATTGGGAAATCAGCAAATATTCCTTCTGCAAACATTTGTATGAATTGCCACACACATATCCAAAATGTGGGTGGAAAAGAAGGGATCTCTACTGAAATTGCTAAGATATATGCGGCAGTTGACAACAATCAACCCATAGAGTGGGTGAGGGTGCACAATCTTCCCGACCTTGCTTATTTCAATCACTCCCAACACGTGGCTGTAGGGGGTATCGAATGCCAAACCTGTCATGGACCGATACAGGAAATGGAAGTGGTGTATCAACACAGCACCCTGACCATGGGATGGTGTATTGACTGTCACAGACAGACTGAAATAGCCGCACAAGGAAATGAATACTATGACAAATTGATGCAGCTGCATGCTGGATCCAAGGATGCTTTGAAAGTGAAGGATATTGGTGGATTGGAGTGCGCAAAGTGTCATTATTAATTATAAATCAATTAAGAAACTACTTTTCTTGAATATAAAATGAAGGAAAATAAAAAGACATACTGGAAAGGATTGGAGCAATTGACAAACGATCCCGAGTTTGTGAAGCATGCCGATAAAGAATTCCCTGGTTACTTACCAACCAACAATTCTGAAGAAACCGGATCTACCAGAAGGGATTTCCTTAAATTGATGGGATTTAGTCTTGCAGCAGCCTCTTTGGCCTCCTGCGAAGCTCCTATCAGGAAAGCGATCCCATATGTGAACAAGCCGGTGGACATCAATCCATCCATTCCTAATTTCTACGCATCTACATTTTCCTCAGGAGGTGATTATGCTTCTATTGTGGTGAAAACAAGAGAAGGAAGGCCTATCAAAATTGATGGAAATAAGCTCTCGCCCATCAATCAAGGTGGTGTAAATGCGATCGTAGAATCCTCAGTACTTACTTTATACGATAAAGAGCGTCTTTCCGGACCTCATATCAATGGAGAAAAAACCGATTGGACAACATTGGATGCCCAGTTGAAAGCTAAACTTGCCGGTGCTGGTGTAGTCAAAATAGTAACCAATACAGTTCTTTCCCCATCCACTGAAAAGTCCCTGAAACTATTTTCAGACGCTTTTGGTGGGGCCGAGGTAATTGCCTATGATCCGCTTTCTAGCTATGGCATCACCAAAGCAGCGGAAATAGTTTATGGTACTGCCATTTTGCCTACTTACAATTTTGAGAAAGCAAGTGTTATCGTGAATTTTGGAGCGGACTTTTTGGGAACATGGATTTCCCCAATCGAATTCGCCAAACAATACAGTAAAGGCAGGAAAATAACCAAGGAGAAGCCTGTAATGTCCAGGCATTTTCAGTTTGAGTCCAACCTTTCTTTGACGGGTGCAAATGCTGATTATAGAACTGCTATCAAACCATCCCAAAGTGGATTGGCTATTTTGGCTTTATACAATGCAATTGCAAAATCTGCAGGAGCCACCACTTATGCTGCTGCTCCAGTAGCGATCGAGCATTTGGAAAAAGCTGCTCAGGAACTTTGGGCCAATAGAGGCAAATCAATCGTGATCTCTGGATCAAACGATCCAAACGTGCAGGTAGTAGTCAACGGAATCAATGATCTTCTCGGAAACAACGGAGTAACCGTTGATTTTTCAAGACCTTCGAATTTCAGAAAAGGCGATGATGCCAAAATGAACCAATTGCTTTTGGATCTTAATGCAGGAAGAGTTGGCGGGATTGTTTTCTACAACTGTAATCCAGTATATGACTTTGCCAATGGAGCCGTCCTTGCAGATGGTATTGCCAAAGCAAAAGTTTCAGTATCTACGAGTGAAACCTTGAACGAAACTGCATCCTTGGTGCAGTATTTGGCACCAGATCATCATTATTTGGAGTCTTGGAATGATTTCAATCCTAGAAAAGGTGAATATAGCTTGGCCCAGCCAACTATTTCCCCACTTTTCGATACCAGACAAGCCCAAGATTCTTTCCTCGCCTGGGCTGGGGCAGCAACGAATTATTATGATTTCTTACAGGCAAACTGGAGAACATCCTTCTTCGAAACACAATCCGAAGTTTCCGATTTCCAGCAGTTTTGGGATGGATCATTGCACAATGGGGTCCTCACTATTGAGACTGAATCTGCACCTATTGCAGGTGTAGCAGACATCTCCTCAGCGGCTTCGGCTGTTGCGGCCGCTTACAAAGGCGATAATGCAGGAACTGAATTGGCGATGTATGCCAAAGTAGGGATTGGAAATGGCGTATTCGCCAACAATCCTTGGCTTCAGGAAATGTCAGATCCAATATCAAAGGCTACTTGGGACAACTACCTGACCGTTTCTCAGAAATGGGCGGTTGAAAACGGACTGAAAATGTCCGAAGGAGCTACCAAAACTGCAAATATTGTCATTGGAGGAAAAACATTGACAGTTCCGGTATTGGTTCAGCCAGGCCAAGCAAACGGCACAGTAGGATTGGCATTGGGTTATGGTCGTACCAAAGGTGGACGTGTAGCCAATGGAATTGGAGTCAATGCATATGAATTGTTAGATGCTTCCAAAGGCTTCGTGAATTTTGACATTACCGAAGGGGTCAGCATTGAGTTGACTTCAGGTTCTTATAAAATAGCACAGACCCAAACGCACCAAACCTATATGGACAGGTCGTTTGTTGTTCAGGAATCAACACTTGGGGAATACAAGGAAGATGCCTTCGCAGGCAGATACCAACCAAAAGTGTACAAAGATGGTGAATTTGTGAAGCCATCTAAAATTTCCCTTTGGAAAGGACACCAATACAGCCAGCACCACTGGGGACTAGCCATTGACATGAATTCCTGTATCGGCTGTGGTGCATGTACAGTCGCTTGTCAGGTGGAAAACAACGTCGCAGTGGTAGGCAAGCAAGAAGTCTTGAACCGACGTGAAATGGCATGGATCAGGATCGACAGATACTATAGCTCCGATGCCGAAGCTGGTGACAACAAAGCATTGGAAATCGCCGCAGAAAATCCTGAGGTTGTTTTCCAGCCCATGATGTGTCAGCATTGTAACAATGCACCTTGTGAGACGGTTTGTCCAGTTTCTGCGACAACCCATTCTTCCGAAGGTCTCAATCAAATGACTTACAACAGGTGTATCGGTACAAGGTATTGTGCAAACAACTGTCCGTATAAAGTGAGGAGATTCAACTGGTTTAAATACCACGACAATAAAGATTTTGCAACCGTAAACGTTGCCCAAAACAATGATTTGGGTAAAATGGTATTGAATCCAGATGTGACCGTAAGGGCAAGAGGTGTGATGGAAAAATGTACAATGTGTGTGCAAAGAATCCAATCAGGTAAACTGACAGCCAAACGTGAAAGTAGAAAAATCGTGGATGGTGAGATCAATGTGGCTTGTGCTGTAGCTTGTCCAACGGATGCACTCGTATTCGGTGACATGAACGACATGGAAAGCAAAGTCTCTCAGATGCTGAAAATTCAGGAAGATTCAATTTCTGCCATAAAGGAGGTCAATGAAGAAAGGGCATTCCACGTTTTGGAAGAAATCAATGTGAGCCCTAACGTTTGGTATTTTACCAAGATCAGAAATAAGGACAAAAAAGAAGCGTAAATAACAATTTTATAAGATATGCAGGTTACTTCATCCATACGCGAGCCCCTAATTACGGGCGGTAAAACCTTAAAAGACGTTACTCATGATGTTTCGAGACAGGTGGAAGGGAAGCCCAGTTTAGGCTGGATTCTTGGACTTTTGTTTTCGGTGGGTATATTGTTGTTAGGAAGCATTGCGCTTGTTGCCACCCTTTGGGAAGGTATAGGCATGTGGGGACTCAATAAAACCGTAGGTTGGGCTTGGGATATCACCAACTTCGTTTGGTGGGTTGGTATCGGTCACGCCGGAACCCTGATCTCAGCAGTTCTATTGTTGTTCAGACAAAAATGGAGAATGGCCATCAATAGGGCAGCGGAAGCAATGACAATTTTTGCTGTTATTTGTGCCGCCATGTTCCCGGTCATTCACATGGGAAGACCTTGGTTGGGTGCTTATTGGGCACTTCCTCTTCCAAATACTTTCGGTTCACTTTGGGTGAATTTCAATTCACCGCTCCTCTGGGACGTTTTTGCGATCTCTACCTACTTTTCCGTGTCATTGGTTTTCTGGTATATTGGTCTAATTCCTGACTTTGCAACCATCAGAGACAGAGCAAGTGGTTTGAGAAGAACCATTTATGGAGCCTTGGCTTTTGGATGGGATGGAGCTGCCAAAACTTGGTCAAGGTACGAATCTGTGGCTTTGATTCTTGCGGGTCTTGCAACACCATTGGTGCTTTCTGTTCACACGATTGTATCCTTTGATTTTGCAACTTCCGTGATACCTGGATGGCATACGACGATCTTCCCTCCATATTTCGTGGCGGGAGCGATTTTCTCTGGCTTTGCGATGGTGTTGACACTGATGATTGTCACTAGAAAGATGTTCCATTTGGAAGACTACATTACCATTGGGCATATTGAATTGATGAATATTGTCATCATCATCACGGGTTCAATCGTGGGTGTTGCATATATTACTGAGTTTTTCATAGCCTGGTATTCAGGAGTAGCAGCAGAGCAATACGCTTTCATCAACCGAGCAACTGGTCCTTATTGGTGGGCTTATTGGTCCATGATGACTTGTAATGTGATTTCCCCTCAGCTTTTCTGGTTCAAAAAAATCAGAACTTCCATTGTCGCTACCTTCATTTTGTCTTTGGTAGTAAATATCGGGATGTGGTTTGAGCGTTTCGTGATTATTGTAACCTCCTTACATAGGGATTACCTGCCTTCTTCATGGGCAATGTTTTATCCAACTTGGGCGGATGTGGGAATCTACCTCTTTACTTTTGGATTGTTTTTTACCTTGTTCTTGCTGTTTGCCAAGTTCTTCCCGGTAATCAACATGGCAGAGGTTAAATCTATCGTGAAGTCTTCATCGCAAAAAGCTAATAAATAATGGAAAGAGATAAGAATTTTGTCCTCGGTGTTTATGATGATGAGGATGTGTTGTTGGATGCTGTTACCAGAGTGAGAGAAAGTGGCGTTAAAATCCACGAAGTTTATTCGCCATTCCCAGTTCACGGTTTGGATGATGTACTTGGCTACAAGAGAAGTAGATTGCCGATAGCTGCCTTTTTCTTTGGGTTATTGGGGACTACTTTGGCCTTGGTGATGCAATTTTATATGATGAAAATTGACTGGCCGATGATTATCGGAGGTAAGGATTATGCTGCAATACCGGACTTTGTTCCTGTGACTTTCGAATTGACGGTCTTATTGGCTGCATTCGGTATGGTTGGCGTATTTATGATCAGTAGTAATTTAAAGCCTTGGGGTCAAGCGAGAATCTTTGATTTGAGAATCACAGATGACAAGCATGTGATGGCCATCGATATTGCCAACAATGCTGGCTTTGGAGAAGAGGCGATTGGAGATGTCCTGAAAGCTACAGGAGCTACTGAAGTGAATAAAAAAAGTTTTGAATAGGTAATATTGAAAATATGAAATTTACACATTCTATAAATTTAGTTGCTTCTTTTGGTTTGGCCTTTGGTCTTTCCTCTTGTGGGGCATCGGGCGAAAAGCCAGGCTATGAATTTGCGCCTCAAATGTATCATTCAATCGCTTACGAGCCACTTTCCCAAATCCGAAATGAAGAAGAAGGAAGTTGGTTGAGTACGAGAGAAGATGAAAAAGGCGAGTTTTACAACAGTAATCCAAACAATCCTCATGGAATGACGATGAGAGAGCCTGTTGCCAATACAGTCCCAAGAAGCAATAATGGAACACTTCCTTACCGTTTAAAGGCATTTGAATTGGAAAAAGCGGCCTTGATTGAAAATCCTGTGGAATTCAATGATCAGGTTTTGGCTGAAGGGCAGCAACTGTATATTCAGTATTGTTCCACTTGCCATGGTTTAGGTGGAGAGGGTGATGGCAAAGCCGGTGAGGTGATTGGAGGAGTAGCAAATCTAAAAGGTGGTGCTTACATCAATCTTCCAGAAGGCCATATATTCCACGTAATCACGGCAGGAAAAGGAAGAATGCTTCCTCATGGATCCCAGATTTCCCAAGAAAGAAGATGGAAAATCGTTCACTATGTTAAACAAGAAATCCAGAAGCAATAATCATGGCGCACGTTACAAACTATAACTTAAATCAAAAATTCGATTTCACATCGGCTTTTAAGAAATCCATACTCACCGTCATGGTGATTGGAGCGGTATTGCTTGCCATTGGCGTTGTTTTGGCAATTTTTGGAGGTGGACACGATTCTGCCGAAGAGGGAGCAGGCCATGCCTTTCATTGGTATCAAAGGTTATATGCCAACCTTTGGATCAATAATGTTTATTTTACTGGTATCGCCATCATCGGTGTTTTCTTCTTTGCGCTTCAGTATGCCGCGCAGGCAGGATGGTCTACCGGTTTTTTGAGGGTTCCACTTTCTTTTGGATATTGGCTTCCCTATGCTGGTGTCTTGATGATCGTGACTTTCTTCATTGCCAATCATGATTTGTTTCATTGGACACATAGTTATCTATTCGATAAAAATGATGCTCAATATGATAAAATAATCGATGGAAAAGGCAGCTTCTTTTATTGGCCAATGGACAAGGGAACTTTCCCTGTTTTTTACATTGTAAGGATGTTCTTGTTCTTTGGATTCTGGATCTTTTTCTTCAATAAATTGAAAAATCTATCCTACGCAGAAGATCTGAATGGTGGAAACGATTATTGGTATAACATCAGAAAATGGTCTGCATTTTTCATCATTTTCTTCGCTGTTTCTTCTTCGGTTTCTGCTTGGGATTGGGTAATGTCAATTGATACACATTGGTTTTCCACCATGTTTGGTTGGTATGTATTCTCTTCTTGGTTTGTTTCTGGTCTTGCTGCGATTACCTTGATTACCATTTTCCTGAAAGAAAAGGGATATCTGCCGATGGTCAATGAAAACCATATACATGACCTTGGCAAATTTATATTCGGATTTTCGATCTTCTGGGCTTACATCTGGTTTTCCCAGTTCTTGTTGATCTATTATGCCAACATTCCCGAAGAGTCTGTTTACTTTATTGAGAGACTGTCCAGCGATGTATATGGACCGTTCATTTTTGTAAACCTAGGGTTAAACTTTGTTCTTCCTTTCCTTGTTTTAATGACACGAGATTCAAAGAGACACGGGATATTTCTGAAACTGATTTGTTCTCTTATTCTATTTGGTCATTGGATGGATTTCTTCTTAATGGTACAACCGGGAACTTTGGGACACAATGGAGGGATTGGATTTATTGAAATTGGAATGCTGTTGGTATATGTTTCAGGTGCTGCTTATGTAGTGTTTGGAGGATTAGCCAAAGCCAATCTGGTTCCAAAAAATCACCCCATGTTGGAGGAGAGTTATCATCATCACATTTAATATTTATCTGATAAAACGATCATTATGTACGGTTTTCTCATCGCAATAGGCATTCTTTTATTACTTTCCATTGTTTGGATGGTATATAGAATCCAAACCCTGGTCACGGTAGTGAAGGGCTCGGATAAAAAAATCGCATCTGGCAGCAATAAAGTTAACGCTTTCCTATTTGTTGCCTTTATGGTGGTATTTGGAGCGTTAATGACTTGGTATTCAATCAAGGAGTTTGACAATTATCAGCTTCCAATTGGTTCTGAACATGGTGTTATCACAGACAGATTGTTTTGGATTACCATGGCAGTCACTGGTGTAGTTTTCATTATTACACACATTCTTTTGTTCTGGTTTCCTTACAAATACCAATACGATGAAAAAAGAAAAGCTGCCTTTTTCCCCCATAACAATAGACTTGAGGTAATATGGACAGTAGTTCCTGCAGTAGTTTTGGCATTGTTGGTCATCAGTGGATGGAAAGCATGGTCTGATATCACTGGCCCAGCGCCAGAAAATGCACACGTTGTTGAAATCATGGGTTATCAGTTTGCTTGGGAGGTTAGATACCCTGGTATGGATAATGTTTTGGGTGAATATGATTATAGGCTGATCAATGCCACTAACGTTTCGGGTGTGGATTTCTCCGATAAAAATTCATTTGATGATTTCAATACGCCGATTGTGGTTATCCCAAAAGGGGAGCCTGTTATTTTCAAAATCAGGGCGCGTGATGTGCTGCATTCTGTTTTTGCCCCTCACATGAGGCTGAAAATGGATGCGGTTCCAGGTATGCCAACCAGATTCTGGTTTACAGCTACCAAAACAACTGAGGAGATGCGTGCAGAACTCAATGATCCAGAATTTGAATATGAGATCGCTTGTACTGAAGTTTGTGGAAGAGGTCATTTTTCCATGAGAAAAGTAATCACGGTGGTAGAGCCGGCGGAATATAAAAAGTGGTTGGCTGAACAAAAGCCTTACATTGTCAACAACCCTTCTTTGGTTGCCGATTTACCTACAGAATTAAAAGAATTGGCTGAAATATCGATCAGCGAAAACAAATAAATAAATTATTAAAATTATGGCAACAGCTCAATCCGCTTTACACAGTGCTACCGCCCATGATGATCATGAGCACCATGATAATTTCATAACGAAATACATCTTTAGTACTGATCATAAAATGATTGGTAAGCAGTTTTTGGTCACCGGCATTTTCTGGGCTTTGATTGGAGGTTTCTTATCTGTTCTTTTCAGGCTTCAGCTAGGGTTTCCAGAGATGGACATGTCCTTCTTAAAACCAATTTTAGGAGGTTGGATAGATGATACCGGAGCATTGAATCCTGAATTCTATCTTGCTTTGGTGACAATGCACGGGACGATCATGGTCTTCTTCGTATTGACAGCTGGCTTGAGTGGAACATTCTCCAATTTCCTTATTCCTCTTCAGATTGGAGCAAGAGATATGGCCTCGGGATTCATGAACATGTTATCCTATTGGTTCTTCTTCATTTCCGGAGTTATCATGTTTATTTCTCTTTTCCTGGAAACGGGTCCAGCAGCAGGTGGATGGGTGGTTTATCCGCCTTTGTCCGCACTTGAGCAAGCAATACCTGGTTCAGGAATGGGAATGACACTTTGGTTGATTGCAATGACCTTTTTTATTGCTTCCTCCCTATTGGGTGGTATCAATTACATTACGACAGTGATCAACTTGAGAACCAAGGGAATGTCTTTTTCAAAGCTTCCTTTGACGATATGGTCATTTTTCTTGACCGCAGTGATTGGTTTATTGTCTTTCCCTGTTTTGTTTGCCGCCGCTTTACTGTTGGTGTTTGACAGAAGTTTTGGTACAAGTTTCTACTTATCTGACATCTACATCGGTGGAGAAGCCCTTTCAAACACGGGTGGTAGTGCTGTGCTTTATCAGCATTTATTCTGGTTCTTAGGCCATCCTGAGGTATATATCGTTTTGTTGCCTGCTTTGGGTATCACTTCAGAAGTAATTGCAACCAATTCAAGGAAGCCGATTTTTGGTTACAAAGCCATGATTATTTCCATGTTGGGGATTACTATATTGTCTTTCGTTGTTTGGGCGCATCATATGTTCGTGTCAGGATTAAATCCTTTCTTGGGCTCGATTTTTATGTTCTTGACCTTGATTATTGCGATCCCATCGGCGGTGAAAGTATTCAACTATTTGACTACACTTTGGAGGGGTAACTTGATTTTCACTCCTGCCATGTTGTTCTCAATTGGTCTTGTTTCTTTCTTTATCTCTGGTGGCTTGACGGGTATTTTCTTGGGAAATTCTGCCATTGATATTCAATTGCACGATACTTATTTCGTAGTTGCACATTTTCACTTGGTGATGGGCTCGGCCTCCTTCTTTGGATTGATGGCGGGTGTGTATCATTGGTTCCCGAAAATGTTTGGTAGGATGATGGATGCGAAATTGGGTTATATCCACTTTTGGTTGACTTTCATCGGTGTTTATTTAGTCTTCTTCCCAATGCACTACATTGGTATAGCTGGTTTTCCAAGAAGATATTACACTTGGACCAACTTTGAATTCTCTAGTATGTACACTGACTTGAACATGTTCATTTCCATTGCTGCTATTCTTACCTTTGTCGCTCAATTTATCTTCTTGTTCAACTTCTTCTACAGCATGTACAGAGGAAGAAAAGCTTCCCTTAATCCATGGAGATCCAATACTTTGGAGTGGACTACTCCTTTGCATCCAGGGCATGGTAACTGGCCAGGTGAAATCCCTTCTGTTTACAGATGGCCTTATGATTATTCCAAACCTGGAGCGAAAGAAGACTTTATCATGCAAACTGTTCCATTGTCTGCCACGCCTGAATCCAATCTTCCGCATGAGCAGGAATTGGTGAAGCTTGAAAAAGAAATCATTGCGGAAGAAGAGGAGGTTTTGATAGCGAATGAATCAAGAGAATCTTAAAATCATAAACAGCTTTCGCAGGATCAGTTTGATCACTGTGATTGCTGTTTATTTTCTTATTCTGGTCGGTGGAGTTGTACGCAGTACGGGCTCAGGAATGGGTTGTCCCGATTGGCCAAAATGCTTTGGGAGTTGGGTGCCACCTACAAGTGTTGACCAACTTCCATTAAATTACCAAGAGATCTATTTAGCCAAAAGAGTAGAAAAAAACGAGAATTTCGTTTCAATGCTCCAGAATCTTGGCTTCTCCCAAAAAGCGACTGAAATACAACAAGATAAATCCATCCTGGTAGAAGAGGAATTCAATCCCGTCAAAACTTGGATAGAATACTTGAATAGACTGTTGGGTGCTGTCATAGGACTATTTGTTTTGCTTACACTTTACAGATCCATCAGACTTTGGAATCTTGACAAAGTCATTCCCATATTAGCTGGTTTCAATTTGTTGTTGGTCCTGTTCCAAGCATGGATTGGATCCATTGTTGTCTCCACGAATTTACTGACTTGGATGATTACGCTTCACATGGTGTTGGCACTGGTGATAGTTTGTTTGTTGCTTTACATCCATTATAGGTCCCATAGATTGGCTTACGCTGTTAGGTTCAGTACTGAAAAACCAAACAGGTTATTTCTTGTTTTGGGTTTGGGATTTGTGCTCACCATTATTCAAATCGTTCTGGGTACGCAAGTGAGAGAGGAATTGGACATGGTTGCCTTTACGTTCGGGAATATGCTAAGAGGAGAATGGATTGATCATTTGGGGCTTACCTTTGCTATTCACAGATCATATTCCATATTGCTATTGGCCATCCATTTGTTGTTTATTTATAAGATTTATAAGTATTCACTTAGGCACGCAAGTGTTTTCAAATGGTCTCAAATTTTGGTTATTGTGATCTTGTTTGAAATTATATCAGGAGTAGGGATGGCTTATTTTGGGATTCCGGCTTTTCTTCAACCGATTCATTTACTTCTTGGATCTGTAGTCATAGGTATCCAATTCGTAATTTTGCTTCAATTGAACGATCAAAAAAAAATCACCACTGAAAATTCTGGTTCATGAGAACTGTAGATACAATTGACTATTCCTTCATGTTTGCATTGTCTGTTAGGGCGAAGGCTTATTATGAATTGATTAAATTTAGGCTTTCCGCCTTGGTTACTTTCTCCGCGGTTTTTGGGTTTATATTGGGAGACTCCGGAGCGATGTTTTCTTGGGGAAAGTTTTTTGCGCTGATGGTTGGTGGTTTTTTGATCAGTGGTGCTTCTGGCGCGGCAAACGAAATATGGGAGCGGGATTATGACAAGCTGATGAAGCGGACTCAAAACAGACCCCTTCCATTGAATATCATTTCTTTGACGGAAGCCTATTGGTTTACGTCCATAATAGCCGTTATAGGGATAAGCATACTCTGGATTTTCACGAATCCCTTGACCACTGGATTGGGGATTTTGAGTATGATATTGTATGTTTTCGTCTACACACCCTTGAAGCGTGTCGGTCCTATTGCGGTGTTTGTAGGAGCGATTCCCGGTGCAATGCCTCCTTTATTGGGCTGGACTGCTGCCACTGGAGCGATTTCCTATGAAGCCATGATCATTTTTGGCATCCAGTTTATTTGGCAATTCCCACACTTCTGGGCCATTGCCTGGGTAAGTGATGAAGATTATAAAAAGGCCGGCTTCAAGTTGTTGCCGAGTGGAGGAGGAAAAGATCTCAATACTGCCATTCAAATCATGATTTATACCCTGTTTTTATTGCCATTGGGATTGTTGCCTACTTATTTTGGTTTGACCGGATTGAATTCGGGGATTGTGGCAACTGTTTGTGGCGTCTTGTTTTTGGCACAGACTTTTTCTTTAATGAGGGATTGTTCCAGGAAATCAGCATTGAGAATCATGTTCGGTTCATTCCTTTATCTCCCCATTGTACAGATTTCCTATTTATTGGATAAAATATCGTAATGGAAGAAAAACTCAATTATATCGAGGCGGCTGAGCAGCCCATCGCCATGCACCCTAAGAAATTTGCCCTGTGGCTTTTTATTGTGACTGTGGTGATGATATTTGCGGCGCTTACCAGTGCTTATATTGTCAGACAATCGGAGGGAAATTGGTTGGAATTTGACCTTCCCGAAATTTTCTGGTATTCTTCTGGTATTATTGTCCTAAGTAGTTTAACCTTTCATTGGGCTTATATTTCAGCAAAAAAGGACAATCTTCAGAATTTGAGGATCGGAATGGTCATCACATCTGTTTTGGGAGTCGTTTTTTTGGTGAGTCAATGGTATGGTTGGATCGCCCTAGTGGAAAGAGATGTATACTTCGTAGGTAACCCTGCTGGATCATTTTTGTACGTTTTTACAGGATTACATGGATTACACTTGGTGAGTGGTGTGATATTTCTAATTATTGTACTAATTTCGTCCTTTAGATACAAAGTGCATTCAAAGCAATTGGCTACCTTGGAAATGTGTGTCACTTTCTGGCATTTTCTTGGCGGACTTTGGTTATATTTGTTTATGTTCCTACTTCTTAATCATTAATAATTAATTAAAATATACTTATGTCGACGACTGCTACTGCTGTTGGAGTAAGCTCCAAAAGAGGGATCTGGGGAGGCGGTAATGAGCCGCTAAAAGCTAGTTATGGTAAACTCATGATGTGGTTTTTCCTGCTTTCAGATATCTTTACCTTCGCTGCTTTTTTGATCACCTACGCAGCCATTAGGGTAAGTTACCCTGCATACACCGGTTCTGCTGATAATTTTGTTGGTTCAAATGAATATTGGCCAATTCCTGAATTGGTTTTTGAGGCGATTCCGTTTGTCCATGGCCTGCATGCCCCCTTGGTTTTTGTCGGGATAATGACTTTTATTTTGATCTTAAGTTCAGTTACTATGGTGCTGGCTGTTGAAGCTGGTCATAGAAATGATAGAAATGACGTGGTCAAATGGATGCTTTGGACGATCCTTGGTGGTGCTACGTTTTTGAGTTGCCAAGCCTGGGAATGGGGACACTTTATTCATGGAACCGATTCCGGGACAGTTTTGACATATGTAAACAGCCTCAATCAATTGGTCACTGAGACCGTTTTTGGCGCCAATATGTACGTCAATGAATATGGACCAGCTCCTTTCGCACAATTGTTTTTCTTCATTACAGGATTTCACGGTTTTCACGTGACATTGGGAGTGGCTTTGCTGTTCATGGTGTTTTACCAAGCAGCTGTTGGTACCTATGAAGAAAGGGGTCATTACGAAATGGTTGAAAAAATTGGTTTGTATTGGCACTTTGTGGATTTGGTTTGGGTATTTGTTTTTACTTTTTTCTACTTAATTTGAGACTCTAACGTATTAAAGATATGTCATTACAAGAAAATAAATCCGCACTCGAAGTGCTTCCTAGAGATGAGGCAAAGATCAAAAAAATATGGAAGACTGCATTCATCTTATTGGCCATTACGGCAGTTGAGTTTCTTCTTGCTTTCACCATGGATAGGGGCTTGTTTCTCTATTTCATATTCATTGCACTGACAATTTGGAAAGCCAAATATATCATGATGGAATTTATGCACTTGGGTGAAGAAGCTAAACCTCTGTTTTATTCGATCATTGTTCCGCTAATTTTCTTGGTTTGGTTGGTGATCGCATTGGTAAAAGAGGGGACTGAAATTTTCATCATGAGGTGGTAGTCAATAATTTCAATAAAATTTGAAAAAAGTAGGTTGGAGTTAAGATCTTCAACCTACTTTTTTGTTATAGTGACAAAGGAAAAACATGAGAGGTATCAGATTACTTCAGGGCTTGGTATTGCTGTGCATCCTAATGGTGCCAATTTTGATTATTTTATTTCTGAAAACTTTCGGAAACAACCAGTATGAAATTCCGGTTTTATTTGAAAACGGAATAGACAATCAATTCATGGAATGTGACGTAGAGGAAAATGTTCAACACACCATTCCTGAATTTTCCTTTACTTCCCAAGATGGTATTCCTACGGGGCGCGCGGAGATGGAGGGAAAAATCACCATAGTAGATTTCTTCTTTACCTCATGCCCTAGCATTTGTCCAGTGATGTCTACCGAAATGGAAAGAGTCGATGATGTATTTCGGGGAGAAGATCGTGTACAAATTTATTCCATCAGTATTGATCCGGAATATGACAGCCCTGAGGTACTTAAAGAATACGCAGAGAGGCACAATGCCAGTCCAGGGAAGTGGTTTTTCCTAACGGGTGACCAACAGGAAACCTTCAACCTTGCAAGATGCGGTTTTCTTCTTCCAGCTCTTGATGGAAAAGGTGTTCCTGATGATTTTGTGCATTCGGATAAGTTTGTGATCGTTGATGAGCAAGGAAGGATCAGAGGTTTTTACAGTGGTACCACTAGAGAAGATGTTGATTTGTTGATATTGGAAACAAAGATATTATTGTATGGAAAAAAGTAACCCGATTTTAGTAAAGCAGGATTCAGGGATGATCAAATGGATCATAGGAATATCAATCGTGGTCCCGATAGTAGTGGCCATCCTTATTTTCATGCCGGCAAAACTCGATCTCGCCAGTGATTGGGTGTATTTCCTTCCCCATTTGAATGCGGTTATAAATTCTGCTGCCACCGTGGCATTGATTATGGGTTTGGTTTTTATCAAGAAAGGAAATATACAGCTTCACAGGGCGGCCATGACCTCTGCTTTCGGCTTGGGAGCAGTCTTTTTGGTTTCTTATATTATTTATCATGCATCTGCAGAAAGCGCTGTTTTTGGTGGCGAGGGTTGGATAAGACCTGTTTATTATTTTATCCTGATCTCGCATATCATTTTGGCGGCAGTTGCTTTGTTCCCCATTTTGCTGGCCTATTATTATGGGCATACTGATCAATTAGTAAAGCATAGGAAAATCGTGAAATTTGCTTTTCCAATATGGTTGTATGTAACCGTTACTGGGGTAGTGGTTTATTTGATGATCAGTCCTTATTACAATTTCTAAACTTATTCTTCGAGACCTTCGTTTTGTCTACTATGAGTTTCACTGCTAAAATATCACTCCTCACCATAGGTTTTCTTTTGTTGCATTTACAATCCTTTGCGCAATGTGCGATGTGTAGAGCCACGATCGAAACCAATGTGAGTAATGGTGATACTTCCATTGGTGCTGGTTTGAATTTAGGCATCATGTATCTATTGGTAATGCCATATTTGATCGCTGCTGTGATTGGATTTTTTTGGTACAGAAATTCAAAAAAAAGAAAGGCGAAATTCACTTTTCAAGGTGAAAAATTTTAAAAAGGGAAAGCAAAGTTGATATTCAAACTTTGCTTTTTTACTTTTATCACCAACATGTTAAAGAAAAGACGTTTTATTCTATTATTGGCTGTTTTAGGAATCGGTATCCTACTTTCGCTAAACTATTTTTTAAACGAGAAAGGTGGCAATGAAAAGTATTTGAAACCCATTGTCAATAAAATTCAAGTAGTTGATAATAATTTCGATCAGGATTTTGTGGAAATCCTGATGAGGAATCGTCCAGATGAACCTCTTTCTTTTACCAAGCTCACGATCGAAGGAAGCCAACCCTATTATATCTATGATGAAGGGGGTAATATTGTTTACTGGTCAGATTTCACCTGGTTACCGGATTTTGATCTCATCAATCCCTTTAAAACTTACCAGCTTTTGGAGGATCAAAAAGGGATCTATTTTACAAAGGTTCGGCGGCTAACCAGAAACGAGAAGGAGTTTTGGTTGCTTCAATTGTATCCACTGTCTTACAAAAGGGATATCAACAATGAATTCCTTATTTCGGGCTTGAATCCGGAATTGTTCGGGAAGGGCAAAGTGAATTTTTCTGAAGAAAAGCAGGAAAATTTCTTTGATGTGGAGAATGTGAAAGGCGAATTCCTTTTTTCAATTGACTTTGAAGCCGGTTACGAACCTGCAGGACAGTCTACTGATGTGACGATTTTAGTGTTTTTCTTTTCACTTTTATTACTCGTATTGATCATTGGATACGATTTCATCTCCATTATCTGGCGCAAAGGGAAATTTAAAACCGCGATTGTTTATGCGGCGCTTATCCTTTCTTCCATAAGGGGGTTTATGATTTTTTTTAGATTCCCACAAGACTATTTTGATTTCGAACTGTTTGATGCAAGCAAGTATGCTTCTTCGTGGTTAAATCCTAGCCTCGGGGATCTTCTATTGAACGTATTGTGTTCTCTGATCATTTTCTCGATGTTATTGGGCGTTTTGGGAGGGAAAGTGTTTCATGAAAAATTTAAGGGCTTTAGGGAAAAATATCCGGATTGGCTCTTTTTCCTTTTGGCTTATGTATTGTCAACGGTACTTTTGTCCCTGTTTTATGGACTATATATCAATATCCTTAGCAATTCTCAGTGGGACTTGAATATTTTCGCCATTCCGACTTTCGATTATTTCAAAGGGATTAGCCTTTTCATCATTTTCTTGGGAGGTGCTGGGTATCTCCTGTTTTCAATTCTTGGGATTAGCTTGATTTTAGACAGCAATTCTCCCAAGAAAACCTATGCATTAAAGCTGCTGATTTATTTTTCTTTGCCTGTTATTTTGGTGTTAAGTTTTTTCAATTGGATTTTGTTGCTGGTGTACTTGGCTCATTTCATCATGCTGGTATCCATCGTTAGTTTTGAGCTCTATCGCAATGTTTTTCGCTTGGGGCTGAATACTTTTCTTACCTTCTTCTTTGGTTGCCTTATCGGGGCGATTATCACTGGGATAGCTTCTTACCAAGTTTTACTGCAGCGGCAGCATCAATCCAAAATCCGCTTTGGCACCCAGCAATTGGTTGAAAATGACGTCATGGGAGAATTTTTCCTGTCCGATGCCATGGATAGGATTCGCAATGATATTTTTGTAAAAAATACGCTTTTGGATCCCTTGCTTTCAAATGAAGCGATCGAGCGCAAAATCCGCAAGATTCACTTGATTAATTATTTCGACCAGTTTTCTCAACAGATCAAGGTCTTCAATCCAGCAGGTGAAAATATCCTGGACCGAAACGACCCAGTACAATTGCAGGACCTTCGGTTCAATTACGTGAAAAGTGATTATGCTACCTCGGTTAGGGATTTATATTTCATTAAGGGAGTAGATGAAGGAAAAGGGAATAGTTTCTTCTCCTTTATTCCGCTTTACAGGGACGATGTTCTTCTGGGAACGGTGTATTTGGAGCTAAGGCAATTGCGGGTACAACCTGGTTCTGTATTCCCCAAATTATTATTGGACAGTAAGTACATGGCCAATTTCAATGAAAAAGATTTCGATTACGCCGTCTACGGTGATAGTGGATTGCTTTATAGCGTTGGGATTTTTAATTATAGGGCAGAGGATATGGAGGGGTTGATAGAAAATCCCAATCTATTTGATTCCGGAGTAAACAGAAAAAAATACCATCATTTAGGTGTCAAAAACCAAGATCAAGTGGTCATTGTGTCCTCGCCTATTTATTCCGTTTACTATATTCTTGCTGATATATCCTTGTTTTTTGTAGCGTTTATTTTACTCACACTTTTGAGCATTTTATGCTATACCTTGGCAAAAGGTTTTGGGAAATTTAATTTCAACTATGCCGCAAAACTCCAAATGTACTTGAATTTCGCGTTTTTCTTTCCCATTGTGACCATCAGTGTGATCATCATTGGTCTCTTGACCAATTCCTACAGAGAAGAACTTCATCGCCAATATTTTCAAAAGGCTTCCATCATAGGGGGGAATCTCTCGGTGATGTTAGAGCAACAATCCACAGCCGAATTGGGGAGGGAGGATTTTGTGGAGTCCGTGAATATTTTGGCAGGGACCACGAACTCAGACATCAACGTGTACAGCCCAGAAGGGGCATTGATCGCCACTTCTCAACCCAATATTTTTGATAAACGAGTATTGGCAAAAATAATCAACCCCAATGCCATCGTTGAGATAGTGGAAGGCCAAAACAATCTGGCTCTGTTGGAGGAAGTGGTGGATAATTTGACCTACAAAACAGTGTATATGGCCATTCGGTCATCGGATAGCCAAAAAATATTGGCCATCGTGTCCATACCCTTCTTTGAATCCCAGACGGAGTTGGATCTATTGATCGCCGATGTATTCAGTAATATCATCAATATTTTTGTACTGATCTTCATCCTCTTTTTGTTTGTTTCCTATTTTGTTTCTCGAAAATTGACCTTACCCTTTAAGTTGCTCACGCAAAAACTCAAGGCGACCAATCTTGACAACAATGAGCTTATGTACTGGCCATCAAATGATGAAATAGGCCTGCTGGTCAATGAATACAACAACATGCTCTTCAAGCTGGAATCAAGTAAAAAAATATTGGCAAACACTGAAAAGGAAACAGCTTGGAGAGAAATGGCCAAGCAGGTTGCCCATGAGATCAAAAATCCTTTGACACCCATGAAACTGACACTCCAGCATCTGCTCAGGTTGCAGTCGGAAGGAAAACTTGATGATCCCCAAATGCTTAAAAAACCGTTGGGGACTTTGATCCAGCAAGTGGATACACTCAGTGACATAGCGACTTCCTTTTCGACTTTTGCAAAAATGCCACTTCCGAAAAACAAACTGATGGATTTCCGAGAGGTCGTCCAAGCTTCCCTGGAGCTTTTCCAAAACAGGGAAAAGGAGAAAATTGTCTTTGAGGACCATACCAAAAGTGTTTCCCTGATGGTAATGGGTGATGATCAACTGTTTGGTCGGGTGATTTCCAATCTCATTATCAATGGGATTCAGGCAAAAGAGAGGGGCAGACAGACAATCATAAATATATCCCTTCGGGAAATTGATAACCAAGTGATTTTGGAAATCCATGACAACGGAAAGGGAATCCCCGAGGAATTATCCGATAAGATTTTCATTCCGAATTTCAGTACCAAATCCGAAGGTTCCGGACTCGGACTTGCTATAGCCAAAAGAGGAGTCGAAACGGCTGGCGGAAAAATTTGGTTTGAAACCGAACTGGGAAAGGGGACTTCCTTTTTTCTTGCATTCGATCTGGTCAAATAAATATCTGAAAGGTTTTTTATTACCTTAGTGATGGCTTGATCGGTAAGTATGTTTTTGTTTCGGTGTTTTCTTTTTATCCTTCTGTTTTCCATTGCGTTTTCCAATATGTCTTTTGCACAATCGGAATCCTGTAAATGGTTGCCTATAGAAAAAACCAAAAGTGATTTTTTGCTTGATTCGCTCAGTGTCTTTTCAGAGAGTATCCAAGTGCGGGATAGATTCGATAGTACTTATACCTTTTCCTATCAGCTCAATACCGGTAGGATCAAAATCGATTTGGGAAGGGAAACTTTGCCTGACTCTTTGATGATCTGCTACAAGACCTTCCCTTATAGCCTCCATCATGAGGTGGCCAAAAGAACACTGATGACAGACTACGATTCAGGGGCGATCTTCAAGGACAATAGGGTGAAAGCAATACCCACTTTTGATTTTCGCGAAGAACTTTTTCCCAGCACCAATCTGTCTAAATCCGGAAATCTTACCCGAGGTGTTTCATTTGGGAATACACAGAACGTTTTTGTCAACTCTTCATTGAATCTTCAAATGAACGGTCAGCTTGCCGAAAACCTCAATATCAGGGCAAGCATCACGGATCAAAATGTGCCCTTCCAACCAGAGGGAAATACCCAACAACTTCAGGATTTTGACAATGTGCTGGTGGAATTGTACAATGACAAATTCAGTTTGTCTGCAGGGGATGTGGTCTTGCAGCAACGGCAATCCGAATTTCTGCGCTATTACAAAAATGTCCAGGGAGCCCAATTGACCACAAATTATAAAATTGGCGAGAAATGGAAGGCATCCACCCAACTTTCTGCATCGGTAGCCAAAGGTAAATTCGCATCCATTCAGCTGGAAATTGCTGAAGGCACGTTGGGTCCCTATCGGATTCAAGGACCGCAAAATGAACGGTTTGTTATCATTATGGCCAATTCAGAGCGTGTTTTCTTGGATGGGAGACTGTTGCAGCGGGGATTTAACTATGATTATGTGATTGATTACAATCAAGGGGAGATCACCTTTACCCCCAAAGTGCTTATTACCCAATATTCAAGAGTACGCATTGATTATGAATATGCTGAGAGGAATTTTTCGAGATCCATTTTGACTGCCAACCATATTCAGGAATCCGACAAAGTCTCCTTTTTCATGAATTTCTATCGGGAAAAGGACAATAGAAACAGACCTCTCTTTTTTGAGTTTTCGGATGCCGATAAAGTATTGCTTTCTTCAGTCGGGGATGACTTGAATGCGGCATCCATTCCCCGGGTGGACAGTGTGTCCTTTGATCCCAACAGGGTTTTGTATCAAAAAATATATGCAATCGATGATTTTGGAAATCCCATCCAATATTTTGAGTATTCAACTGACCCAGAATTGGCCCGATTTGCGATAGGTTTCAGTGAAGTGGGACAGGGGAATGGAGATTATGTCCGCCAACAGCAATTGACAAATGGACCTGTTTTTGTCTATAGGCCGCAGGTGAATGGTTTGGCCCAGGGAAATTTCTCCATTTCAACACCTTTGCCAGCACCAAATCAAAAGCAAATGTTCACCACAGGTGCGCGTTTAAAAATCAGCCCCTACGAACATGTTTATACTGAAATCGCTTTGTCCAATACAGATCTCAACCTTTTTTCCCCACTGGACAATGAGGACAACAAAGGTTTTGCGATCAAATCAGGGTTTATTTCCGAAAACAGGGTTATTGAGAAGCTGAAGGGGTACAAGTTCAAGGCCTTGACAGAAATGGAATACAACTCCAGCCAATTTTCATTTATCGATCGATTGCGGTATGTTGAGTTTGATAGGGATTGGAGTTTGGGCGCCAAAGAACTATTGGAGTCTGGCAATGAGAGGATTTTTACCGCCCAAGTGGAATTGGAAAAGGATCGGGACAACGGATTGAAATACCGTTTCAATCTCCGGAATCGGGGAGATGTTCTCGCCGGAACCCAGCATTCGGGGAATTGGAACCAGCAGTTCGGCAAAAGATTTTTCCTGAAAAATGATCTTTTTTTGCTCAATGCCGATGTAAATGAACTCAACTCCGATTGGTTGCGGTACACAGGAGATTTCAATTACCGGTCAAAAGTCCTCGTGCCCGGATATCGTTTGATGATGGACAGAAATGCGATCAGGGATATCGAGCGGGATTCAGTGGTCAGCACAGCGATGAACTTTTTGGAGCAGATGGTTTACCTCAAATCCAATGATACTTTGCCCTATTCCTTCTTTGCCGAGGCTTCTTGGCGTCAGGATCAATTTGCGGTCAATGGACTATTGGTTCCCGATACGGAAGCATTTGCAACCAATTTTGGATTGCAGCGCCGATTTGGCAATCATGATTTCAAAGGGACGTTTACCTACCGGAAATTGGAGTTTGTCAGAACCGATCAAAATGCAGAAACCACTGTTTTGGGGAAAATCGATTATCTCAATACGCTGGCAAAAGGAAACGTCAGGAATGAACTCAGCTATGCATTGGGAAATGGGCGGGAGTTTAGACGGGAATATGTGTTCCTGCCCGTACCCGCAGGTGAAGGCACCCACGCTTGGAGAGATGATAACGGAGACGGAATTCAACAACTCAATGAGTTCAATCTCGCCATTAATCCTGAGGAAAAAAGTTATATAAAAGTATTTGTCCCCACTACCGAGTTTATTCAGGCCTATTCCACGATTTTTAATTACCGGTTGAATGCGAAATTTCCGGAGGATTGGAAAAAGCAAAACAAGACACTTCAGTTTCTCCAAAAATTTTCGAATACGACCAGTTTGAGCATTGAGAAAAAAATTACCGCAAATGATTTTTGGGAAAGAATCAATCCCTTTACCGGTGGATTTGCCGATGAGGATTTGGTCTCCGTCCGACAGGTCATTCGATCTTCTTTCTTCTTCAATCGGTCTTCCTCCAAATATGGATTTGACCTTTCGGTTTTCGACAGCCAAAACAAACAGCTCCTGGCTGGTGGATTCGATGATTTGGTCCAAAAAGATTGGCGCCTAAATACCCGATTCAATTTCAGTCCCAACCTCAACTTTCGTTTTGTTCTACAAACAGGGAACCGAGCGGCATCTTCTGATTTTTTAGACAATAGGAATTACGATATCAGCCAGTATGGTTTAGGACCAGAATTGGCATGGCAGCCAAGTAGCCTTTTCCGATCCACTGCCACTTACCAGTTTACTGATAAGCAAAACATAGCCAACCAAGAGGTTCGGGAAACAGCGGTCCTCCACCAAATGGGTTTGGATTTTCGTTTTGCCAGGGTGATCAAGACCACGTTGAATGTCAATCTCAAATACACTTATATTGACTATTCAGGCAATACAAATACACCCGTAGGCTATGAAATGTTACAGGCTTTGACCCCGGGAAGCAATTTGACATGGACAGTCAATTGGCTCCAAAAAATCGGGGAAGGTCTCCAAATGAATATGGTGTACGAAGGTAGAAACTCGGAGGGCTTGGGAAGATTGGTGCACATTGGAAGGATGCAGGTGACGGCTCTTTTTTAAGGTCTTGATTCTGGGATTTGAGAAAAAGAAATGAATTCAATAAAGGGAGAGGATTCAATTCAATTGTGTCAATTCCACTTTCCTGAATTCCACTTCAGCACCTTCCGCTTGCAGGGCTATTTGTCCTTTTTTGGCCGTGGCGGCATATCCTTTGTTGACAAGGTCTCCATTGAGCCAAACAGTGATGTTGTCAGCTTTGCATTCGATCACCATGTGGTTCCATTGGCCCAAAGGCTTTTCTGAATCATCGGTCAGATTTTTGATTCTTCTTTCCATGCCCTCCGTGATCCCCCAATCTTCTTTTGGCCCACGTCTGATCTCCATATCATGCACTTGGATATCCTCTACAATACACCAAAAATCCCCTGCATTTTGATGCATCATTTGTACCTCTATGGATTTTGGGAACATGCCATAAAGTGATCTTGGTGTGGAGGCATGCACCAACACACCGCAATTTCCAGGTTTTCCCGGAAATCTGTACTCTACCTCCAATCGGTAGTTTTCATACTCTTTCTCCGAAATAAGGTGTCCTTGGGGAGTGCCCAGACTCACGAGCATCCCTTCCCTGACGATAAAGGGAATTCTAAGACTGCTGTCTTTTTCAAGATCGGGGATATCCATGTACCAGCCTTTTAGGGTTTTTCCGTCGAAAAGTGAGGTGGTCTGGGAGAATCCCTGGAGGGATAGAAAAGAAAAGAATAGAAGAGGAAGAAAGAAATGAGGTTTCATCACGGCTGTTTAGGTGTTTTTGTTATTTGAAGTTACAATAAATAAAGAGTTTCCAAAAATCCATAGGGATAATGGACAAATGTTGAAAGGTCACCTTTTATTGTGTTGATTGTTTCTATGTCCATTAAAAAATTACAGAAGAACCATAAGAGCATCCCCATATTTAAAGATAAAGGCAATATAGAACAGGAGCCAAAATAGAAACATGATTATTATCATATTCCAAGCTTTCCAAAGTCACAGACCGGCATTCCTGCATAGATTAAATTTACAGAAATGTTTGATGCCATGCAGGGGAAAATTGAGAATAGGGTAAACATGTTGATTCCACAAGAAATCATTTTACAACACTATTGTAATAAGCTGCCATTGGGTTTTCCCGAAAACCTGATCAGTGGAAACGCTGGGCTAATCTGCAGCCCCCAAAAAGTACCTACCTTGATTACCGCTCACCTACCAAAGGTTTTGGATTGGTTGCATGAACAAGATAAACCACTTGTTTTGGAGCAGGAACCATGCAGTGTCCCTGTTTTGCTTTATGATCAGGAATTTTCGACCGAAAGGATTTTGTTTCATTATGACGGAACCCCTGCTTCCGCAAATTTGATTCGGAATTTCATTTCACTTTTTTCGGAAAATATCAAAAGAAGTAAAGCCACCATAATTTCACCAAGTTTTATCCCCAAATCCAAGCAAAGAGAGGAACAGGAGCTTATCCAACTTGTCAGCAATGCTACTGCCGAGACTTCCTTTATCAAATTCAATTTCAACAGAATTGGGGATTTTTGGTCCTATGCAGTCAAGAATGAATGTACATTGTTGGTAACCACTAAAAATCACCAGGCGGAATTGGCGAAGGTGCTTTTTCATTTTTACAAGGGCGGGATGTGGTACGATCGATTGTCTTTTTACATCTCTCTTTAAATCATGCTTTTTAATGATATATATCATGTTTTCGCCTATTGATCCTCATTAACTTGCATGAAATGCCCAAACCGCATAAAATATTGACCGATCACGACACTAAACCATGTTACCATTGTGGGGAGTTTTGTGTGGATGAGATCATACACCATCAGGAGAAGGATTTTTGCTGCACAGGCTGTAAATTGGTCTATGATGTTCTTTCAGAAAATGACCTTTGTGCCTACTATGACATTGCGGAAAGACCGGGCCAAAGTCAAAAAAAGGTCTCCAAAAAGGAGAACCGATTTGATTATCTATTGGATAGAGACATCATCCGCAAGCTGGTGGATTTCCAAAATGAGGAGGAGACCCACATCACTTTCACCATCCCCCTGATCCATTGTGCTTCTTGTATTTGGCTATTGGAAAACCTACATCATTTGGATACCAATATCATTTCTGGAAGGGTGGATTTTATAAGGAAGAAAGTTCAGGTAAAGTTTAAACATGGTCAGCTCAGCCTCAGGGATTTGGTACTTCTTCTTTCCAAAATAGGCTATGAGCCGAGGTTAAACCTGTCGGATGTGGACAGGAAGCCCATTGCCAAAACTGATAAAAAACTCATCTATAAATTAGCCGTGGCAGGGTTCTGCTTCGGAAACATGATGTTCTTTAGCTTGCCAGAATACTTCTCGGGAGCTGAGCTTCTTGGGGAAAATTTTAAGTGGGCATTCAATTACCTGAACATTTTACTTTCACTTCCGGTGTTTTTTTATTCGGCAACGGACTATTACCGTTCGGCTTGGCTTTCTCTTAAAAACAGAGCCGTGAATATGGACGTGCCAATAGCCATTGGGATATTCACGCTCTTTTTTTACAGTCTTTATGAAATCCTGATTGCTGGGCAGGAGGGATACATGGATACCTTGGGCGGTCTGTTGTTCTTTCTGTTGATCGGGAAATTATACCAGCAAAAGACATATGATACCCTTTCATTCGATAGGGATTACAAAGCTTATTTCCCAGTTGCAGTGACCAAATTAACCAAGGATGCGGAAGAGGTGATCCCTCTTACCAAATTGGGGGTTGGGGATATCATTAAAGTAAGGGACCAAGAGTTGGTGCCTGCTGACAGCATACTTTTGGAGGGAGAAGCCTATATAGACTATAGTTTTGTGACAGGTGAGGAAGTACCTGTGGTCAAAAAAAGAGGCGAACTTATTTATGCTGGCGGACGGCAGAAAGGAAAAGCCATTACTCTTACTGTTCAGAAATCTGCTTCTCAAGGATATTTGACCGATTTATGGAACAACGAGGCTTTCCAAAAGGAAAAAGGAACCTCTTTGGAATCCCTGTCAAACCGCATTAGCGGAAAATTCACAGCAGTAGTGCTTTTGATTGCCTTTGCCGCATTGACCTACTGGGCTTTTACAGATTTTTCGGTTGGGATTAAAGCCTTTACAGCAGTGTTGATCATTACCTGTCCTTGTGCTTTGGCCATGTCCACGCCCTTTACCTTGGGCAATACCTTGCGGGTTTTTGGACAAGGGAAATTTTACTTGAAAAATGCTGGAGTCATCGAGAAATTGGCTTTCATAGATACGGTTGTTTTTGATAAGACTGGGACATTGACCGCAACATCTGATGCATCCTTGGAATATTACCATGTGATGGATGAAAAAGGTGCGGTATCCATGGCTTACTCAATGCCAGGGGAGCTTGATACACTCACCGAAGAAACCAAGTCTGTGATCAAATCTATGGTCAACCAATCCACCCATCCACTGAGCAACAGGATCAATTCCTGGCTGGAGGGTGTAAAGGGAGCCAATATAGGAGACGTAGAAGAGATTCAGGGGAGTGGCTTGAGACTGATTTACAAATCACAGGAAATCAAATTGGGATCGGCGGAATATACAGGCGCTAAATTCCAGTATATCAAAAAAGGTGGGAATCAGGTTTTTCTGTCTTTGGAGGGGGTTCTATTGGGTTATTTCTTTATCCAGAGTGGCTTGAGAAAAGGCATTGAAACGGTAGTCGATGAAATCGGGAAAACCCGAGAAGTTCATTTTCTCTCAGGAGACCATGACCACGAAAGGGACAATCTGCGCAAAGTTTTCGGTCCGAGGATTCAAATGAATTTTAGCCAAGGGCCAACGGATAAGCTCCTCTATATTCAAAAACTCAGTCGCAATAAAGCCAATATACTGATGGTTGGCGATGGATTGAATGATGCAGGAGCTTTGAGAGAAAGTCAGGTGGGAATCGCGTTGACCGATAGGGTTACCAATTTCTCTCCTGCAAGTGATGCGATAATGGATGCAGCGGTGATCCATAAATTGCCTGCTTATCTGGAGTTTGCCAAGACCAGCAGGAAAATCATCAAGGCGAGTTTTGGATTGAGTTTTACATATAACCTCATCGGGATATTTTTCGCGGTCCAGGGATTGGTCAGCCCAGTTTTCTGTGCCATCCTCATGCCGCTGAGCAGCCTTTCCGTGGTGATTTTCACTACCGTCTCGACAAATTATCTCGCTTACAAAAAAGGACTTAAAGACCAAATATTCTAATTATGGAAGTACTCTTCATTCTTATCGGAGTCAGCTTAATCATGGCAGGAGGTTTTTTATTCCTGTTTTTCAGGGCGATGAAAGGCGGTCAGTTTGATGACAACTACACCCCTTCGGTTCGGATCTTATTTGACCAAAAAATAAAAACAAAAGAAAAACAATTACCATCAACTAAATCAAAGTAAAATATGTCAGGAGCAATACTGGAAAAGTTCAGTTACGACAACAAAATCGTAAAGTACTTCGGCGCAGCGACCATGATCTGGGGGCTAGCCGGCATGCTGATCGGGCTGTTAGCAGCACTTCAGCTCTTTCTTCCCGAGGCCAATTTGGGAAATCCATACACCACCTATGGGCGGATCAGGCCATTGCATACCAATGCGGTGATTTTTGCCTTTGTGGGCAATGCCATCTTTGCAGGGATTTACTATTCCATGCCGAGGTTGTTGAAAACCCCCATGTGGAACAAAACCATGAGCTGGTTCCATTTCTGGGGTTGGCAGATCATCATTCTTTCTGCTGTTATTACCCTTCCTTTGGGTCTGACCAGTTCCAAAGAATACGCAGAATTGGAATGGCCGATTGATATCGCCATCACCATCGTATGGTTGGCTTTTGGAGCCAACATGATCGGAACACTTCTCAAAAGAAGAGAAAAACACATGTATGTGGCCATCTGGTTTTACCTGGCTTCGTTCATTACCGTTGCGGTGCTCCATGTTTTCAATTCTTTGGCACTTCCAGTTTCCTTTTTCAAAAGCTATTCAGCTTATGCAGGGGTTCAGGATGCTTTGGTTCAATGGTGGTATGGACACAATGCGGTTGCATTTTTCCTAACGACTCCATTTTTGGGATTGATGTATTATTTCCTTCCCAAAGCTGCCAATCGACCTGTCTATTCCTATAAACTGTCTATTGTCCATTTCTGGTCATTGATTTTCCTTTACATCTGGGCAGGACCTCACCATTTGCTGTATACGGCATTGCCCGAATGGGCACAGATCATTGGCGTCGCTTTCTCGGTGATGTTGATCGCTCCTTCATGGGGTGGTATGGTCAACGGTTTGTTGACACTGAGAGGCGCATGGGATAAAGTTCGGGTGGATCCTGTACTGAAATTCATGGTCGTGGCCGTGACTGCCTATGGCATGTCCACCTTCGAGGGGCCATTGCTTTCACTGAAAAACGTAAATGCGATCGCTCACTATACTGACTGGATAGTCGCCCACGTGCACATTGGCGCATTGGGATGGAATGGTTTCTTGACATTCTCTATGCTGTATTGGCTATGGCCAAGAATGTGGAGAACGGACCTTTATTCTACCAAAATGGCCAATACCCACTTTTGGTTGGGAACCTTGGGTATTTTGTTCTATGCCTTACCGCTTTACGTAGCGGCATTGACGCAAAGTTTGATGTGGAAAGAATTCAGTGAAGCGGGAAGATTGGCTTATCCAAACTTCTTGGAGACTGTGATTCAGATCATTCCGATGTACATGCTGCGTGCTTTTGGTGGCTTCCTTTACTTAAGTGGAGCGATTTTAATGTGTTATAACCTTATCAAAACAGCCAAACAAGGTTCCTTCCTGAAAGAAGAGGCCGATGAAGCGCCAGCCTTGGCCAAGCATGTTGAGGTGAAAGGTGAGTTTTGGCACAGGTCATGGGAGAGAAAACCAGTTTTCTTTTCTGTAATGGCCACTGTTGCAATTCTGATCGGTGGGCTTGTGGAAATCGTCCCAACCATTTTGGTGAAATCAAATGTACCGACCATTTCAAGTGTGATGCCTTATAGCGCACTGGAATTACAAGGCAGGGATTTATACATTTCCCATGGTTGTGTGGGTTGTCACTCCCAAATGATCAGGCCATTTAGATCCGAAACGGAGCGATATGGAGAATATTCCAAAGCGGGTGAATTTGTCTACGACAGGCCATTCCTGTGGGGATCCAAACGAACGGGGCCCGATTTGCACAGGCAAGGCGGTAAATACCCGGACAGCTGGCACTATCACCACATGATAGATCCCCAAAGCATGTCTCCAGGTTCTGTGATGCCTCCATATTCTTGGATGAACACCACCATGATGGATCATGGCGATGTTCCAGCCAAAATCAGGACGATGCAAAGACTGGGTGTGCCTTATCCTGAAGGATATGACCAACTGGCACTTGGGGATCTAAAGATCCAAGCGGATATGATCGTGGCCAACCTGAAGGAATCAGGGATTGAAGTCCTGCCGGACACCGAGATTGTCGCCATGATCGCTTATCTACAGCGTCTTGGAACCGATATCAAAAAAACTACTGCTACCAACCCTTAATCACCGAAAATCATGAAAGGAGAAATATTAAGCTCGATAGAAAACATCGAAATCTATCCAATTATCTCACTGACCATCTTTTTTCTGTTTTTTATAGGGATGTTTTGGTGGGTGGTAAGGGTGGATAAAAATTATGTCGATCACATGAAAGAAATGCCTTTGAAAGATGGACCTCAAAATGAGAACAGCTATGAAAAAGTTTAAGTCGTTGCTATTGCTGCTGGGAGGTTTGTTTTTGACCTTTCCAGGATTTGCCCAGAATGCAGATGGAAATTGGATGGAAGCACTCGGTAGTATGAAGAGCAGTCAATTGACATTGTTGATCATTTTGGTGGTTGTTTTGGGTGTGATCTTACTGCTGCTTATTTTGATGGTTTATCTGATGTCTTTTTTGTCATCAGTCTTGAAAAAGCAAAACCCAAAATTTGCCTTGTCAGAAGAGCAGGCACCTTCTTGGTTGGAAAGTTTCAAGGTGAAGTATGTGACTGGAAAACGCAAATCCATTGAGGAAGAAAAAGACATTATGCTCGATCACAGCTATGACGGTATCGTAGAGCTGGATAATTTCATGCCGCCCTGGTTGAAGTACGTCTTTTATTTCAGCATTGCCTTCGCCTTTATCTATGTTGGGAACTATCTCGTATTGGGCATCGGGAAAACCCAGTATGAGGAATACGATGAGGAGTTGAGGCTTGCCAGTATCCAAAAAGAGAAGTATCAGGCATTGGCCTTGGGAAGCATTGATGAAACCAACGTGCTTTTTGATAAATCGGGACCTGCTATCAAAAGTGGACAGACGATTTATGAAAACAATTGTGTCGCTTGCCATGCCTCTGATGGAGGTGGTGGAGTAGGACCAAACTTAACGGACGACTATTGGATCCATGGGGGTTCTATTCAAGATGTGTTTAAGGTGATCAAATACGGGGTTCCCGAAAAGGGAATGATCCCTTGGCAGGATCAGCTGAGCCCGGAAGAAATGCAGCAGGTATCAAGTTTTATCTTGACACTTGTAGGCAACACGTCAGCAAACCCCAAAGAACCACAGGGCGAATTGTATGAAGCTGTCATAGAAAAACCCATCGATGCTTTGACAGAAGAGGGTCTTGGGGTCGAAATAGTTGAACAAGATACGGTAGGCAATTAAATCAGACCATTAAAGTATTGTCCGGAAAGTGGGGAAGGCTTATCAAAGCCTCCCCGCATTTTGGATGCTGGTTTTGAATTGCGATTAAAATTTTAGTGAAAGTCAAATATTGACAACCGAGGCGAAGCAATGAAATCCAAATGAGCAAGCAAAATCCGCATATAGATCCTACCAAATTCCGGGATGCATTGGGAACCGTGAAGGAGGATGGAAAAAGGAACTGGGTTTTCCCAAAAAAAGTATCGGGCAAATTCTATCAATGGAGAAGTTACCTTTCTTATCTTTTATTGGGAATCTTGTTTTTGGGTCCTTTTATCAAGGTGAATGGAAAACCCTGGCTGCTCTTCAATATTTTCGAAAGAAAATTCATCATCTTTGGAGCCGTTTTTTGGCCACAGGATACCCATTTGCTCATCTTTCTTCTGCTGATTTTCTTTGTCTTTGTCATTCTGTTTACGGTGGTCTTTGGGCGGGTTTTCTGCGGATGGGCATGTCCACAAACCTTGTTTATGGAAATGGTCTTTCGCAAAATAGAGTATTGGATAGAGGGCGATGCCAACCAACAAAGGCAGCTTGAGGCAATGCCTTGGAACGGGGAGAAGCTCAGAAAGAAAGGTCTAAAAATGACTATTTTCATCCTGATTTCCTTCATGATTTCCCATATCACGATGGCTTATCTCATCGGAATCGACAATGTAAAAGAGATTGTCACCCAGCCACCTGGCGAAAACATGGCTGGATTCATTGGATTGATGGTCTTCACCGGGATATTCTTGTTTGTCTTTTCCTGGTTTAGGGAGCAAGCATGTATCGTCGTCTGCCCTTATGGAAGATTGCAGGGGGTTTTGCTGGATAACAACTCCATCAACGTCACCTATGATTATGTGAGAGGTGAGCCGAGAGGGCCCATTCGAAAAAATAAGGTGGAGGAAACTCCAAAAGGGGATTGTGTAGAATGTAGTCTTTGCGTACAGGTTTGCCCTACCGGGATCGATATCCGGAATGGTATTCAAATGGAATGTGTCAATTGCACTGCCTGTATTGATGCCTGTGATGAAGTCATGTTGAAAGTGGATAGGCCTGTCGGATTGATTCGATACGCTTCAGAAAACAGTATACAGGAAGGACGACAAAAATTATTGACTGGAAGGGTAAAGGGATATTCCGCAGTGCTTTTGGTTTTGGTCATGGCATTTATAGGTCTTCTGGCCACGAGAGATGATCTTGGGGCAACCATCACCAGATTTAGAGGGATGACCTTTCAGGAAAGGGAAGGGGGATTGGTAAGCAATCTTTATGAAGTCACTTTTATCAACAAGACCTTTGATCAGCAATTGGTGGAGATCAAAGCTGAAGATGACCGGTATAGAATAGAAGTGGTAGGGGATCAAAATTGGTTGTTGGAAGGTCAAACCAAATTTGACGGTCGGTTTTTCATCGTCAAGGATCAAAACGACATCCAAACCAATCAGGAAAACATTACCTTATTGCTCCTTCAAAACGGAGAGGTGATCGATAAAATCAAGACGAGTTTTATGGGGCCGGTCAAGAATTAGCGGGATTTGAAAAGCGGAGTTTTGGTCATTACTCGATTGATGAAATCAGTGAGGAGGCCATTTTCCAAAATATCAATACCGATTTGGGTCTAATTTTAATTAGTTTAACCCGAAAGATGCATTAGGCTTGTTAGTGAAGTTGTAACGGCACGGAAATCAGTCTATTTGGAGAATAAAATTATGTATGGTCCAATAGGGTGAGATTAAAAAAAAATATTGCAACCTACTGATTGTCAATTTATTTCAGGCTGGGATAGGATTCATATTGTATAAAACGGGTTTAACAACCTATAAAAGAAAAATAAAAATGGATTGGGGAAAAGGAATAGTACTCGTATTAATATCTTTTGGAATCTTGATGGGAACGCTGGTGACCATCTGTGTCAGACAAGACGACATGCATTTGGTGACCCAAAATTATTATGCAGAAGAAATCAAATACCAAGAGCATATCGACCGTGTGATCAACACCCATTTGTTGGAACATGAGATTTTGATTTTCGATAGCCAAATGAAAACCGTGGACCTCCATTTGCCAGTAGGAGCCAAAGGAACGCTTCATTTCTTCCGGCCTTCAGATGCGCGCTTGGATAAAAAGCTGGAAGTGAACATTACGGATTCCAAATCAAATGCGATCGATGTCAAAGATCTGAAAGCGGGATACTGGAAAGTAAAACTCACTTGGAGCGAGTCAGGAAAAGATTATTACCAAGAGAAAAACATTACGATCTAAACGCCATGCTCTGGACTGCCTTTTTGCTTGGTTTTTTGGGTTCATTCCACTGTTTGGGAATGTGCGGACCAATTGCTTTGGCCATTTCTGCAAAAGACAACAGCAGGTTTCTGGGAAATAAAATACTTTACAATTTCGGAAGAACAGCGACCTATTCCTTGCTAGGTGCATTGATTGGTTTGGTCGGATTTTCCTTGGCATTGGCAGGTATTCAGCAGTGGATATCGATAGTGATGGGTATCATTATTTTAGTAATGGCATTTTTTTACAAACGATCCGAACGAATGATTACCCAATCAGGATTGTTTGGCTTGGTGTATAAAGTGAAAAATTCCCTTGGGCACTTTCTGAAAAAGGGGGGTCGATTCGCCTTTTTTGGTTCTGGTTTGATCAATGGCTTGTTGCCTTGTGGAATGGTATACATCGCTTTGATCGCCTCACTCGCCCTTCAGAGTCCTTTGCAGGGGGCCTTGTATATGTTCTTTTTTGGAATCGGGACCATTCCCATGCTCTTGGTTCTGATGGTCTCCGGGAAAATGTTTTCTGTTTCCTTAAGGCAAAAAATGGTGAAAGGGATGCCTTATCTCGCGATGTTCATCGGGATTCTGTTTATCGTAAGAGGCTTGGGTTTGGGAGGGCACTTTGGAAGCCCAAAACTTCACCTTTTTGATTATGGAGCCGAAAAGGTGGAAATCACCATGTGCAAATAAGGGTTGTCCCAGATTTCTTTTGGGATAAAAAAAGACACATTTTAACTGAGATTTTAACCCGTTTTATGCATTACGGACTCAACTCAATAATGTGATTGACTGACAATCTATTTTTGATTTCACCCTATTGGTGTCAGGAATTATTCTCCCAATACTCTGATTTTCTTTCAGTTTCAATCCCATTTGGAAACCTATTGCATATTTCGGGTTGAGTAGGTGAAACGCATTCCCATTTCCGAAGAATTGAATGCTTTAAGATGCATGCGAAATGACTGGTCAGATTCAATACCAATTATTTCCAGAAGTGGTTTTCAGATCGCTTTGCTAAAAGTGAATTTTTTCTCGTTTCTAGTCTTCATTCTTTTGTCGAATACCATGCATATATTTCTGATAAAGGGAATTCCCTCCTCTAAGATTTCCATTCCGGAAGTGTCAAATTGAATTAGGCCTTCAAATTGAAATTCTTTCAGTTTTTCCCAAATATCTTTCCCAAGCAAGGTGTAGAAACAAAGGTTCCAGGTGGTTTTTTGATTGCAGATCAATTCCAGAATCAGTTTTTTTATTTGGATGTCCTCTTCAGTCTGCCCATGGGATTTGCTCAAGGCTAGATAGCCAAGTCCCATTTGTTCCTTGTAAAGGTCGATTTCTTTGGTGTTTTGTCCGTAGGCGTAATGCACATCGCTGATGGAACTATTGCCCAATCCCAAAAGGATTTTTGAGGGTGAAGTCGTGTATCCCATGAAATTTCTGTGCAAACTTTTTTCAATCTTTGCCACGTATAAAGCATCCCCAGGGAGTGCAAAATGGTCCATCCCGATTTCCAGATAACCCATTTGGTTTAAAAGTTCCTTTCCTTTTTCGTAGAGGTATCTTTTTTCGGATTCTTTGGGAAGGAATTTTTCAAAACTTTTCTGGGAAGGGAAAGCGGAGGGCAAGTGGGCATAGCTGTAGAACGCTATTCGGTCAGGTCTCAAGTTGCCCACCTCTCGAAAGGTTTCCTCCATGGTTTCCAAAGTTTGGTGCGGCAGGCCGTAGATCAGGTCAAAATTGACCGATTCATAGCCGATTTCCCTTGCCATATCACAGGCTTGCTTTACTTTCTCCAATGGTTGAATCCTATGAATGGCTTTTTGTACGGCAAGATCAAAATCCTGAACCCCGTAGCTGACCCTTCGGAATCCTAGATCGAAAAGAGTTTGCAGGTGTTCCCGGGTGGTATTGTTGGGGTGACCCTCAAAACTGAATTCGGCTTCGGGCAATACTTCAGTGCTTTCGTTGATGAATACGAGCATTTCACGAAGGGATTCCGGAGAAAAAAAAGTGGGCGTACCACCACCCAAGTGAATTCCAGCCAGTTTGGGTTTTTCGGGTAAGATGTCCAAATAGGTTTGCCATTCCTTCATTACGGCAGTGATGTACGGCATTTCCACCGCGTGGTTTTTGGTGATGCGCTTGTTGCAGCCGCAATAGGTGCATAGGCTTTCACAATAAGGAAGGTGGATGTACAGCGTGATTCCTTCTTGGTCGCCAAATTCATGATACGCTTTTTTGACCAAACTGATCCATTGATTGCTTTCCAGATTGATTTCCCAAAAAGGTACCGTAGGGTAACTGGTATACCGGGGTGCGGGAACATTGTATTTCTGTAAGAGTTCAGCGGAAATAGGTCTCATCGTATTGCGTTTATGAAACAAAATTCCTCAATCAAGCCCTTAAATAACATGACATCTGTTTTTTGGAAAACTGATAAAAGTCAGTACTTTCCACTTATCCTTTATATGAGGGATTAATCCAAATGAAAAATGGTTTTTTAGTGATTAATTGATATTTTGTAGATCAATTAACCCAAAACCTATGAAAGCCGATAACCATAATCCCTCCAGAAGAAATTTTATTGCAAAAACAGGATCACTCGCCATGGGCTCCATTTTTTTGAATGGAATAGCAGAAGCATTGACGATTTGGGACAAACCTGACCAAAAGATGAAACTTGCACTTGTAGGGACCGGTGTCAGAGGGGTCAACATGTTTGGAAAAGATGTGACGAGTGTCTATCCGGATAAGATAACCTTCGTGGGCTTGTGTGACAAGAATATTGGTCGTTTGAATTTTGCCAAAGAATATATCGGGGTGAATTGCCCGGTTTTTACCGATTTTGACAAAATGCTGAAGGAAACCAAGCCTGATGTGGTGATCGTGACAACCATGGACAGTACCCACCATGAATTCATCATCAAAGCACTCGAATTTGGAGCCAATGTGATCACCGAAAAACCAATGACCACGGATGAGTTTAAATGCCAAGCCATCCTCGACGCAGAAAGAAAATCAGGTAAAAGTGTCATCGTCACCTTCAATTACCGCTATTCTCCCCATAGACAAAAAATGTTCGAAATGTTAAGAAACGGGGAGATTGGGGAATTGACTTCGGTTGATTTCCATTGGTATCTGAATACCTCCCATGGAGCGGATTATTTCCGGAGATGGCATGGGTTCAAGGATAAGGGTGGGACACTTTTGGTCCACAAGTCCACCCATCATTTTGACCTGCTCAACTGGTGGATAGATTCCGATCCGGAAGAAGTTTTTGCTTACGGCAAACTGGAGTTTTACGGAAAAAACGGACCTTTTCGATCCACGAACTGCCGACCATGTACGCACAAAAACAATTGTGATTTTTATTGGGACATCACCAAAAGCAAGCACATGGTGGACTTGTATGTCAACAATGAACACCACGATGGCTACCTCCGTGATGGCTGTGTCTTCAGGGAGGAAATCGATATTTATGACAAAATGGCTGTGCAGATCCGTTATATGAATGGGGTTCAGGTCAGTTATTCACTTACGACTTATTCTCCCTATGAGGGTTACAGGATTGCTTTCAACGGGACCAAAGGCCGGATGGAGGCTTGGATCAAGGAAAGTCAGCCATGGGAAGAGGCAAATCAGGATGAAATCAGATTGACCAAAAACTTTGCGGAAACCCAAATCATCATCATTCCCCAAGGCGGGGGAGGTCATGGTGGAGGAGATACCCGTCTCAAGGACAAACTCTTCAAAGATCCCACTCTTGCGGACCCATACAGGCAATCCGCAGGCACTAGGGATGGCGCCATGTCGATTCTCGTCGGGATTGCAGCCAGAAACAGCATTGAAACAGGGAAACCGATCAAGATCCAAGAGCTGACTGATATTGAGCTGAAGGAAAGCGGGAGAGGAGCTTGAGAGCGAAAATCAGGTAAGAACATCCTTTCTTTTTAAATCATCTGGATGGTTTTATTTCGGTAATGATAAAAATTCCAAAATCCTTTGAAACCAGATGATTGATAAACCAAAAAAACCACCTGCGAAAGGTGGTTTTTTTGGTTTATCTCGATGGTATTCTATGTACATGAAGAGCGTTAAATCCCTATTATTTATCCAGAAATGACTTTTTACGCACTTGAATATACTGTGAATTTCTGTTTTTTGATATTCCTGGATCAAATCCTCCCATCAAAATCATCCCTGTCCTTTTCGGGAAGCAGTGGAAATTTAATCACAGCATTGTCCCTTGTGGACCGATAGATGGCGGTAAACAATTCGACGGTTTTACGAGCTTGTTCTCCAGTCACCAACGGATCTCTTCCCTTGGAAAGCGCTTCGAGAAAATCTTCAATCTGTCTTTCTATATAATAAACGGTAGGATCGATGGTGTGGAAAAAATCGGTGTCCGCCTTTATCCAATCTTTGAGCATGGCTTCCTCTCCGGGAATGGTCCAAAGGTCATTGACCGGAGGTTCGGCGATGCCAGAAACGCCGGCGATAAACATCGCGCCGCCTTCAGGTTGCACGCCCACGGAAGCGCCGTTGCTGCCATGGATTTGGACTTTTCCGTAGATCCCTGGTTTTTGGGAATTGCTGACAATGATATTCCCAAGGCCTCCATTTTTGAATTTGACGATGGCCAATGCCGTGTCCTCCACTTCGATAAAGGGATGGTTGAGATTGGCCCAAGTGCCATAAACCTCTTGCACATCTCCCATCATCCAAAGCAACAGATCCAATTGATGGGGGGCTTGATTGACCAATACGCCTCCCCCTTCATGTTTCCATGAACCTCTCCAGGGATCGGATTGGTAGTATTTTTCATCTCGCCAGCCCAGCATGTTGATGGTTCCCAATATAGGCTTGCCGATCTTTCCGGCATCAATGGCTTTTTTTACTCTTTGCACGGGAGCATAAAACCTCCTTTGGCTGATCACCGCCAATTTCTTCTGATGGGCTTCCGCAGCATGGATCATGGCATCACAATCTGCCAATGAAGCGGCCAGAGGTTTTTCTACGAGTACGTGGGCACCTGCTTTGAGTGCTTCCAATGTTGGGTCACGGTGATTTGGGTGGGGAGTACAAATGACCACCATGTCCAGTTTTTCATTTTTCACCATTTCGGTGATATTGTCATAGGCTTTTACACCATAGGACGCAGCAAATGAATTGGCCTTGTCGAGGGTTCTGCTAAACACGGCCCTGAAATCCGAATGTGGCAAATGTTGAAGTGCTTTGGCATGCAAATGAGCCACTTTTCCGCAGCCAATGATTCCTGTTTTGTACATGGGATTTTAAGGTTGGAGGACTACTTTATTCAAACCGGGTTCTTTGTCATACAGCCTTTTGAACCATGATGCGCCTTCACTTAGCGGTACTTTGGCACTCAACAATGAATCCACATCAATCAATCCTTTTTCCATCATTTCCAAGACCTTGGCATATTCTCCCGCAATCGCACAACTTCCTTGCAGTCGAATTTCCCTCGTGACCACGGCTTGCAAGGGGAAATCCACTTGCTGGGCAAGATTTCCGACCAAGGTGACCACTCCTCCCTTTCGCACATTTTCGATGGCCAATTTTACGGTGGCACTGATTCCGACAGCTTCGAAAACCACGTCTGTACCCCGATTATGGGTCAGTGCCAAGATGGATTCTTGAATGTCCTCTGTTTTAGAGTTGAATGTATGATCTGCCCCGAATTTCTTCGCCAGTTCCAGTTTTTTGTCATCCAAATCCACCGCAATGATTTTGCCGGCATTGGAAAGCTTCAGCACCTGAATCAGGAAAAGTCCGATCATGCCGGCTCCAACTACCAATACAGTGTCCCGCAAACTTATGGGAGTCAAATCAATTGCATGTGTCGCTACTGCAACGGGTTCGACCATGGCTGCCTGTTCAAAAGAAACCGAATCCGGCAAACGGTAGAGAATATGTTCCGGTACGACTACATATTCGGCAAATGCGCCATCCTGCCGGTATTCTTTGGGTGATACGCCCAATACTTTTCTATTGTCACTCAAGTTGTATTTTCCACGCAAGGTGTACCAATCATTGAGGGCATAAATGGTAGAGTCAAAAGTTACCCGATCCCCTTTTGCAAAAGATTGGACCTCATTTCCAACTTCCACAATCAGCCCTGATGCTTCATGGCCCATGATCAAGGGTGGGTTTCTGCGGCCTGTGCTGCCATCCATTCCATGCACATCGCTTCCACAGATTCCGCAGGCTTTTACCTGTACCAACACCTCATTGTTTTTGAAATCTGGTTTGGGTACATCTTTATAGACTAGGTTGTTGTAGGATTCCAAGACGAGTGCTTTCATGGTTGTTTGTTTTTGGGTTACAAACAAAAATACATTGATTTTCGTGAAATGGAAATCAAATTGTGTAGGAAGGCTAAAACGGATATTTGGGGGAAAATCACTGGTTTTGGTTTATTGAACCATTGGTTGATGTTCCAAAAAAAATATTCATGAATTGATACTTTACTACCGCTATTGAAAGCTGCGAAAGCCAGTTGATGCACCATACACCAAGAGTAGGAGGTTTCAGTTTCACATTTAAAACCCCTCCAATTCCGTTTTTATTTCTTGTTTTGATGAGTGGGTGATAGGATCAAAGCTTTTGTTTCTTTTGAAATAATCTCCGCCATCTTACCGTGCTCATCTTCGGGCAGCTGCAGTCTGCGACGATATATTTGGTGCCTCTTTTTGCGCCCACTCGAAGGGTTCTAAATGAGGTCCCCAGATTATAATACTCCTCCATTCCATCTTTTGTGTTTATGGGAATTTCGCTATCGGAAGTGTTGATATGAATTTTGTACACCACCTCACCGGAACTGGTTTCTACAAGCGCATAATTCAACAAAGAAGAATTGAGCATTGGTGTTCTGGGAATCGGATAAATGGATGAATTGGGATCTACCTGGTCATAGCCTTCCGATTCTCTCATTTCAGAGACATTGGCTTTGAGAATGTATTTGATGTCCAGATTAAGATTTAGGGCTTTCATGTCCTCAAGCTTATCAATGTTCTTTATTCCGTACTTGAAATATTCGTAATCAAGTTCGTATTTATCAAAAACATTGTTGATTCCCATGTTTTTAAATTCTTTTTGAATAATCTCCTTGACATAATCGTTTTGCGAATTGCTCAGCAAGGCACTTTCAGTATCCAGAATAATACCGTCAGCGGTTTCCAGACAGATTTTACAATATTGGCTTTTGGTGATCCTGGTGGTATGGCATGAACTAAGAAAAATCAACAAAATAAGAGTTGAAGGAATGAGTCTTTTCATATGGATCAAAAATATAAAAAAATAGAAGCCACGCAAAGGCATGTATAGAATCAGCCGCTATTTGTTTAGGTGAATTTCCAGGCCCAATTCAAGCCATAAAGGCGACCATTCAGTTTGATCTGAACTGTCAAAATAAGAATAGGGTCCTATGACCCTATTTCAAATAATAAAACGGCAATGAGATCAAACCTCCTTCACCCTATCCACAGCATATTCGTCTACCAATGCCACCGCCCCGTGGATGGCTGTTTCGTCCAGTTCGGAAATCAGGATTTTTAAGTTTTGACTAAGGGAGGGGTACTTAAATGTTGCAAGATTGGCATATAAGCTTTCCTTGAAATAGGGGAATGCTTTCCGGATGGATCCACCCAATACGATGGCTTCAGGAGCAAGGGTATAGAGAATGTTTTTGATCAATTCCCCAAGATGGTTGCCATATTCGGCAAAGGCTTTTAGGGCTTCTGGATCACCCGCATAGGCAAGTTTTGAAAGGGATTTGGGCTTTTTTTGATAGTGGTTGAGAAAGAATTTTCCGCTACAATAGTATTCAAAATCTTGGTCAAGATAAGGAACGGAACACCATTCCCCCGCGGCACAGTTGAATCCGCAATAGAGGTGGCGGTTGACGATGATGCCGCAACCCAAACCTGTACCCAAGGTAATGCCGACAATATGTTTGTGTATTTTTGCTTCGCCAAATTTATATTCCCCCAAGGCAAAACAATTGGCATCATTGTTTATAAAAACCGGTTTTCCAAACCTTGCCTGAAGAAATTCCCGGAGATGTACCTTTCGGAAAGAGGGAATGTTTCCCAGATTGAGCACAATTCCATTTTCGGTATCGATCAATCCAGGAATTCCAATGCCGATGGCTTGGATCTCATGATGCAGGTAAGATGCGATCATTTCGGCAATGGCCTCTAAAATAAACTCCTGGCTTTCTTGTGATGGGGTCGGAATGTTCCGGATATCCTGAAGGACATTGCCGATCATCACACCTGCCTTGATGTTGGTTCCCCCGATATCCATTCCCAAAATTGCCTTTTCCGGATTACTCATGTTTGTATTGCTTGGTTAGAGGTTTGTGGAGGTTAAATTGATAAAGAGGAAGGATTAGTTCCCTTCTTCTTTATCAAAGTTGAATTATTTTTTAATATTAAATCATTCCCTCGATTGATTTTTCCAAATCCCTTGCATGGGCCAGAAATTCTTCCACATTCATGTCCTTGAAGAAAATCAAACCATGACTGGAACGAACGGTTGCTGTTTCGTGGAGATAGAAGTGGTTTTTCCCAAGTAACAATTGAATGTCATCCAACTGACTCACCCAAATCCTCTTGGCCACGGTGCTGAATTTCCCGTTGTGGGAATAGCTCGGAAAGGAGGCGTTCACCTGACTGAGATAGCAATTGGAGAAGGAATCTTCCATGACAGACATATCTCCCAAGGAAACCGGAACGATGACATTGGCCTCATGAGGCTCAAATTTAAACCAAACATTTCGGTAACCAATGATGCGGAGCTTGCTCAAATCTTTTTCTTCAGCCCATTGGCGGACGGCTTCCGCAGTGGCTTGGAGTACCTTGTAATGCGTATCTGGACCGGAACCTTCCGGATCAAGGGTCAAGCTGAGTTTTGTGGGGTTGATTTTTCTCAGCATTTCCAAAATTGGCTCTACATCCCTTTTTTTCTCAGGTTGCTCTGTAAAGATATCGCCGGTATAAAAGCCAAGACGAAGGTGGTGGACATTTTTCACCTGCACACCGAAATGCGCCCAGACCAACTCCTCCTCAAATTCACGGATCATGCCCTTCAGTTTTTGGATTTTGGAAGGGTTCTTTTCACCATCGTAGGAATTTTTCAATATACTGATGATGTCATTGATGGTGTCCCGGAGTTCTTGTCTATTTCTAACTTGATGGATGATCACGATCGCCCGCACTACTCTATGACAAAGACCACGCATTCTTTGGTCAGGATCCTCCGAGGCGACATTGGTCAGATAGTGGTACACGTCCTTGTCTGTTTTCAGCTTGTATCCCACAGAAAAGAAATCTTCGTATCTCACCATTTGTATTTGCCCCTCATCCAGGAGTCTCTTGGTGTGCAAAAGTGTGTCAATCACAAAAATATTCGTGACTGCAGTAAATCCCGAAGTCAGCACAGAAAAGTGGGCCTCATTGCTGTTTTCCTGTAATTGGTTCGTGACGTGGGGCAATATTCCCAAAGAAATATCGTCATGGTGTGGGCCCGTATGGAGCAGCACCTCATTTTTTTCTTTGGTTGTCCCCCTCTTTATTTTTTTCAAAACACTTTCCATGACCTGGTTCACGGTATTTTCTGACAAATCCGGAATCAGAGAGGTGTATTTATCATTTTTGAGGTCATCTATTTTTAAACGATGGCCATATTTTTTCAGTTTTTTGCAGAGGTCCATAATGGAACGCTCTGTTTTTTCCCATGTCCAATCCCCATTGGCATAGTAGCTGTCCATGGAATCTGTCAACTTCACAGCAGCTCCTTTTGTCAGATAAAACCGACCGTTTTTTAGTTTTTGAAGGACCGTTGCAGGATAGACATTGTTCATCGGGGTTTCAAGTGAATCTTTTACAATTGGGGCTTTGGCTTCACCTGCTGCGATGATGATGCCGACAGCATCGGGGTTGTAGGTGATCGTTTCCAATCCGATCGTAATGACCAATCGGTTGGCCGATACCTCGATTCCGCCCAAATCCCCAGCGGCGACGGCCTGGGTTTCGAAGTTGGTTTCGGTCAGTCGGGTGACGGAAAATAAATGTGACCCTCTTGTATTGAAGGCGATATGGCCATCAGGACCAATTCCCCCAAGGAAGAAGCCAATGCCTCCTTTGTCTCTGATCTTTTGTTCATACTCCCCGCACCACTGATCGATTTTGTAGATAGATTGCTGTTGGAGTTTTTCCAAAGGGTTTTTTGGGTCCCTAAATCTAAGGGTAAGATCCACTTTCAAATCCGGGAATATTTCTTTGAAATGCTTTCCCTCGGCAAGTATGATTTCATCTGAATTGATCAGAATCGCATTTTCCTTGCTTAAGCCAAAACCCTCCAGATAGAATTTGTTTACATAGTGGAAAAAACTGTTGTTTTGCTGCGAGGAAATGGGGTAAAACTCATCGATCTGAACAAATGTCAGGTCTTTCAGGACCGGTTTCTTTGTTTCCGACATACCGTATTTTGCCCGGATTTCCTTTCCTTTTTTAGAGTCCCAGTTTCCCAAAAGGTATTGAGTCCATTTGATAAAAAATTCAGGGGTTTTTCCCGTCGGAAGACTGATTACCCCTTTTGGGTTTTCGGAAACCCACTCAAGAAACCTACAAGCAGTGATCAATCCCAGTTTTGGGAAATTGTCCACCATAAGGTAGGGAATCAAAGTGCTGATTTTCTGAACTCCTGACTCTTTTAGAAAAGCTTTTTCGACTTCTGAAAGTGGGTATTGTTGAAGCATAATGGTCTTGCGTATAGTGTTAGGTTTTTTTTCTTTTTTGCTGAACTGAACGTTCTCAGTTTTCTAAGAATTTCAAAACCGAATAATCATTTGACAACCCTGATTGGGGAACAACCAAAACTGGAGGCTTCCATCAGTAAGGAAGGGGTCAATTCGATTTTTATTTCCAATACAAAATAAAAAAACTTTTACTATAAATCATATACTTTTATAAAAAAATTAAAAAAGATATTTCGATTCGTTAAAATATGTTCTTTGTAAATTCTATCTTAATTTTTAGTTGAAAGTCTTTGATCACCTTGAAAATCTCCACCAAGGTCACCATTTGTACTTTGGTCAATTGATGCAGACTGATGTGATTCTCAGGCGTTTTGTGGTCTTTGATGATCTGTAAGGATTGGATTTCCAACCTCAAGGCCATCAGGTAGTAATAGGCATGGATAAGTTCTTGGGCCTCCTTACTCGAAAAGACCCCTTTTTCTTGAAGATGTTTGATTCTTTTCCCGGTATTGGTTTCAAAAACCCTGTTTTTGAGGGAGAAAATCCGAACCAAATCCACGATGGGTGTCATGGTCTTTTTGAGGTCAAAAAACTTTTCCCCATCTATTTTGAATGTTCGGATGTTCTTGAAAAAAGTCAGCGGTGGTTCATATTGGAGGGCATTTGTTCCCATATTGATGTAAAACCGTTCGGTTGGGTTTTGGAGCTGGAGATCCATAAATGATTTCAATTCTTCCAAAAGGGAAAAATCCCCATATATTCCCCTGCAATCAAAAAATGTGGAATATTTGAGGACCGTTTCTTGGGTGGATTCACGGATCCAGCTCTCATAGTTTCTTTTCCAGTGGGAAAGGGAATGGGTCCATTTTGGGTTTTTGGCCATAAATCCGCCCAGACAGAAGCTAAACCCGATGGTGTCCAGAGCCGAGGATATCCTATCGGCAAAATCAAGAAAGTATTCACGGGTTTCCTCCCGGTGTTCGTTGGCTTTGTCTTCGTAAATGATGGCATTGTCTTGGTCCGTTTTTAGTGTCTGTTCGGATCTTCCTTCGCTGCCCAAGACAAAAAATATAAATTTGGCAGGAGGGGAACCGATTTCCGAAATCGTGTTTTCAATCACCCGCAATGTGATCGTATCTGCAATGGTGGTGATGATCTGATTGATGATTTCGGCTTTTAAACCACGGGTGACCAACTGGTGTACGATTTCGGGGACTTGAAGCCATTTTTCCTTCAATTCGTCAATGTCCAACGCTTGTTTTACCGATTGGATGAAAATAAACGGACTTTGGGATTGTTCGGTCAGGATTTTGGTCCGGCTGATCCAACCGACATACTCCGAGCCGTCTTTGACCAATAGATACCGCGTTTTGGTTTGGAACATCATCAACAATGCTTCGTACAGATAAGCGTCTTTGCGAATGTAGATGATATTTCTATCCATGATTTCCCCAATGGCGATATCGTGATTTCGCTTTTTTGCCAATACCTGATCCCGAAGAGTGATGTCGGTCACAAAACCTTTTATTTGCTGGTTGGAGTCGCCTACGAAAAGACATGAAATTTTCTCCTGGGACATCCATTGTGCTGCCTGATAAATTGGGGTGTTTTCAGGACAGGTACGGAGATTTCTGAAATGGAGATCACCTACCTTTTTTGAATAGAAATGATCGGTGCTGATTTCACTGGTTTGTATCATGGTCGCTCGGCTTCTGATGGTGAAAATAATTAAATTTATTAACTTGGGCTATGATTATAATCGTGACGGGAGTATCTGGCAGTGGAAAAACGACCATAGGTTCGCTTTTGGCCAAAAGATTAAATTTGCCTTTTTATGATGCGGATGATTTTCATCCCGCCGTGAATGTTGAAAAGATGCAACAAGGTATTCCGTTGACCGATCATGATCGGGAACCATGGTTGAATCACCTTGCTGAAAAAATCGAAGAATGGAATTCCAAACAAGGAGCGATCTTGGCCTGTTCTGCCTTGAAAGAAGAATATAGAGAAATTCTTCAGGTAGTCCCTCATATCCATTGGATACATTTAAAAGGAGAAAAACAACTTTTGGCAGCACGCCTTAGCAACCGGAAAAACCATTATATGAACCCTGATTTGCTCACTTCACAAATGGAAACATGGGAAGATCCTTCCTATGGACTTCATTTGGATGTGAAGGAAGATCCAGAGAAGTTGGTGGAGCAAGCCTTGAAATACCTGACATCCAATCCATTTTTGTCTAAAATGGGTGTGATCGGTATGGGGGTGATGGGGAAAAGCCTGGCACTCAACCTGGCCGAAAAAGGTGTTCCCGTATCCGTTTTCAACAGACATGTTCCCCAAAAAGAAGAAAAAATAGCATCAGCATTTGCGTCGGTACATTCCGAATTCCATTTGCTGGAAGGATTTGACGAGATGGAAGGGTTTCTGGGGAGCTTAGAAAAGCCCAGAAATATACTGCTGATGATTCCAGCGGGTGCTGCCATTGACCAACAGATTGAACAGCTCATTCCGCTTCTGGAAGAAGGGGATTTGATCATCGATGGAGGAAATTCTTTTTACGAGGATTCCTCAAGACGAAGCCAATACCTCAGGGGGAAAGGATTCCATTTCTTACCGATGGGCGTTTCAGGAGGGGAGGAAGGCGCGAGAAAAGGTCCTTCCATGATGCCCGGCGGTGATCGGGAAGGCTATTTAAGAATAGCTCCATTTTTGGAAAAGATTGCGGCCAAAGACAAGCATGGGAAGCCTTGTGTCACCTATGTTGGTCCAGATGGTTCAGGACACTTTGTCAAGATGGTGCACAACAGTATTGAATATGCAGAAATGCAGGCTTTGGCGGAAACCGTCCACTTAATGAGATATGGATTGAAAATCAATCCCATTGAGATTTCCCAGGTATTGAAAGGGTGGGCTGAAGAAGGGTTGAAAAGTTATTTGTTGGAAATCACGGCAAATATTCTTTTGTTCAAGGAGAATTCAGAGTTCCTGCTTGACCGGATTTTGGATGTGGCGGGTCAGAAGGGAACGGGTGCATGGTCGCTGACCACTGCCTTGAAATACAATGTCCCCTATAGTCCTTTGTCCGAAGCAGTGGCTGCCCGAAATTTATCTGGGTTCAAAAAGGAAAGGGAGGAGCTCGGGGCGGTATTTGGACATAAATTTTTGGCTTTCAGAGAAGACAAGAATCTCCTGTTGGAGTCTTTAAAAAATGCTTATGCCCTGACACGCATCATCAATCATGAGGTTGGATTTTCATTGATGTCAAAGGTTTCTGAAGATGAAAACTGGGGTCTGAACCTCAGTGAAATTGCTAGGATTTGGACGAATGGTTGCATCATCAGGTCAGGTTTGATGGAAGATTTGGTCGATGTTTTTGAGACAGACCAAGCCATCTTCAGAAACAACAAAATGGTGTTGAAAATCAGAGGTCTGAAAAAAGATCTTACCAGCATGATTGGCTTGGGTTTACAGCACGATTTTGCATTGCCGGTCATGTCTGCGGCTGCAAATTATCTCTTTGGGAGAATCACGGCGAATTCTTCGGCCAACCTTCTCCAAGCGCAGCGAGATTATTTTGGGGCCCATACCTACCAAATCAAAGGGGATCCTTCGGGGGCTTATTTCCACACCGATTGGCTGTTGGCACAGAAAAAAACCAGATGAAATCACAGGTAGACCTTTTAATCCTTTAAAACCTAAAAAACCCGAAATGAAAACCTTGAAAAAAAGAACGCTATCCTTTATTTTGCTTCTTTTGGCGGCTTTTTCCACTGACCTCTTTGCTCAGCAATATGCTGTGACCAATGTCCATATCATCAGCATGGAATCCGATCGAGTCTTGAGTGATCATTTCATCCATGTAAAATCCGGAAAAATCCAAGGCATATTTCCAATTGCAAAGGGAATTCCCCTTGATGAGGATTTGAAAGTTATTGACGGGAATGGGGCTTATGTTTTTCCGGGACTTGCGGAGATGCATTCTCATATTCCTATTACCGAAACGGATGATTTTTCTTATGTCCAAGATGTCATGTGGCTTTATCTGGCCAATGGGATCTTGAATGTCAGGGGCATGATAGGCCATCCATCCCATCTGGTCTTAAAAAGGAAGATTGCATCAGGTGAAATAAAAGGACCAAGAATATTTGCAGCAGGCCCTTCCCTTAACGGGACTTCGGTACAAAGCCCTGAAAAAGCCGCCCAAATGGTGAAAGATCAAAAACTTGCTGGGTACAACCATCTAAAGCTTCATCCTGGATTGGATTTGCCAAAATTTCTTGCCATTTCTAAAACAGCAAAGGAAGTAGGGATCATGCTTGGGGGACACATTTCCCTCGATGTGGGGTTGCAAAACTCGCTGAACAATGGATACCGTTCAGTGGAGCACATGGATGGCTATATCGAGGCTATGGTTGCAGATAAGTCTCGGCTGGACCCACAGATCGCCGGCCCTTTCAGTATGCTTTTGGTAGGGGAGGCCGATAAATCAAAAATCCCAGAACTGGTGCAATTGACCTTGGAAAAGAAAGCATGGATTGCCCCAACCCTGACGCTTTTCGAAAGATTTTTCGGGTATGTTCCGGCCGATGAATTCAGGTTGGCTCCCGAAATGAAATACATGCCTGGCCTTCAAGTACAGCAATGGGTAAATCAAAAAAAGATGTTGGAAAACCAAGGGGTGCTAAGTGAAGAGAAGGTGGTGCCTTATCTGGAGTTTAGAAAAGAAATGTTGCTGGCATTGCATGAAGGTGGAGTTCCCTTGGTCATGAGCTCCGATTCACCTCAGGTTTTCAATGTGCCGGGATTCTCCATCCACCACGAAATAGCCTCGATGCATGATGCGGGTGTCAGTCCATTCGAAATCCTGAAATCTGGCTCCATCAATGTAGCTGCATATTTTGAAAAGATTGGAGAATTTGGTTCTATAAGGAAAGGAGCAGCAGCGGACTTTGTTCTGGTCAATGGCAACCCGCTGGAGGATTTGAATGCCCTGAAAAATCTTCATGGCATTATGGTCCGTGGAGAGTGGATCCCACGTGAGGAACTGGATACTGAACTTAACCGGATTGAGGAAAAAAACAGGAGGAAATAAAAACGCTATCATTGTTTGAAGACTAAGCGCCGTTCTGCAATGATTGATCATCGTCGGGTTGTTAATTGGGGAAGGAAGTTGAAAAAGTCAAAAACCTTTATAAAAGGCGGCATTTAATTTGAAAAATAAGGGCGGATTTTTAAAGGTATTTGGTTCAATCCAAAAGAAAACAAGCCTATCGAATGAAGGGCTTGTTTTCTTTTGGATATTTTTAAATACTAATTGTATTTTTTGACATTTACCGCATTTGGTCCTTTTTTTCCTTCTTTTAACTCAAACGTAACGTTATCGTTCTGTCCAACTTTGTCTATCAAGCCCGTGGCATGGACAAAAACCTCACTTTGTGATTGATCGTCAACGATAAAACCAAATCCTTTGGCATCATTGTAAAATTTAACTTTTCCAGTAAGCATAATGATTGAATTTAAATGAATATGTGGTTATATGAATAATAAATGTAAATATTTAATAACTTAAATCAAATAAAAAATTCACTAAATTGGAACCATGAAAAAGCTTGTCATTATTCGCCACGCAAAATCTTCTTGGGAGAGTCCTTATCTTGATGATCATTCTAGACCATTGGCGGAAAGGGGCTTAAGAGATGCCCCAAAAATGGCAAAGAGATTGAAAAAGAAGGATATTATTCCAGATGCAATGCTTTCCTCGGATGCAGAAAGGGCAAAAAATACGGCATTGATCACGGCGGAAATCCTGGATTTCCCAAAAGCTAAAATTCATTTTACGTCCAGGCTTTTCCATTCCTTGGCCGATACGATATTCGACGAAATCAAAAAAACTGAGAACAAAGTTCAGACGCTATTTCTTTTTGGGCACAATCCAGGACTCAATGACTTGATCGAGAAGTTTGGAGGGAAAATCGACAATCTTCCTACATGTGGGCAATTCGGGTTGAATTTTGATGTGAATTCTTGGAAAGAAATCAGTCCTCAAAACGCCAAATTATGGTTTTTTGATTTCCCGAAGAATGATTAAAAATCCCTGACATCTTGAAGTACTTCTCCAAATTTTGAGGGATTCTCGATAAGGAACATTATTTTTTCTGCGGTTTGTTTGGGAGTACTCAACTCCTTATTGGCCTTTAATCCTTGGAATTTTGGAAGCGAGGTAAATCCTTCCAGCGGGGCAGAACGGATGTCTTCCTGCATTTTGGTGTCCACCACACCTGGCGATAGGGCAAAAAATAGGATCCCCGAGGATTGGATAAGCGCTTCTTTTTGGGCGATTTCCGTGAGCATGTTCAAGGCTGCTTTGGAGGCGCAATATCCTGACCAACCATCGACAGGCTTTTTAGCTGCTCCCGAACTGATATTGACTACAATTCTTTCAGCTTCTTTGGAACCTCCATATCTTTTGACAAATTCATTCATCAATAGGGCAGGAGCAAGCGTATTGATATTAAAAATATCTAGGATATTTTTTGGATCAAGTTTACCAAAATGATCTACTTGACCAATCCAACCCGCATTGTTGATCAAGATGATTTTCTCAAATGTCCCAGCAGGAAAAAATTCATCCCATCGATCACCAAGCACTTCCAAATTCCCAAGATCTAAAACAATGGGATGGAAATTTGGTGAATCCATTTTCATTTCGGACCTGGAAATTCCAATAATTTGGTTTTTCTTATCTTGAGAAAGCATTTCCACCAATGCTTTTCCAATTCCCTTGCTTGACCCAGTGATGATGTATAAAGTTGTTGGTTTCATATTGCCTTAGGTTTTGAGTTTAAAGATTCTCATTCATGTTGAGCTGTGATTTAACCCGGGTGATGCATTTCCAATTTTAATCCAGCCTTAAATGTTTTAATAATCATTCAGTTACCCATCATTTTTTACTTCACCCTATCGGTACGCTACTTTATACCCCAAATAGTCTGATTTTTTTGCAATTTCAATCCCATTTGAGAATATTTTGCATATTTCGGTTTTAAAAAATAGAAGTTACCACTGTAATGAAATAAAAGAGGGGCATTTTAGCCCCTCTTTTATCAAAGAATATATTGTGACAAATCCCTGTTTTTGACCAAGGAACTCAGCTTTTCCTGAACCATTTCTCTGGTGATCATGATTTTGGAATTGGCTTCTATGGTGTCCGGTACGTCGAAAAGGTAGTCATTGAGCAGGTGACTCATCACGGTATGCAATCTTCTTGCTCCGATGTTTTCCACATCTTCGTTGATTTTAAAGGCGAGTTTGGCAATTTCTTGCAGAGACTCATCATTGAAATCCAGATATACTTCTTCGGCCTCAAAAAGCGCTTGGTATTGTTTGGTCAAGGCATTTTTGGGTTCTTTCAGGATGCGATAAAAATCCTCCTCCGTCAAGCTGCTCAATTCTACGCGAATCGGGAATCTACCCTGCAATTCCGGGATCAGGTCTGAAGGTTTGCTAACATGAAAAGCTCCTGCTGCAATAAAGAGTACGTGATCCGTGTTGAGTATCCCGTATTTGGTGCTTACTGCACTTCCTTCCACGATAGGCAACAAATCCCTTTGCACGCCTTCTCGGCTTACATCTGGACCTCCGCCGCCCTTTCCACTTTTGGACGCGATTTTATCAATTTCATCGATAAAGATGATGCCATTGTTTTCAGCCAAACGAATGGCTTCTTCCTTAACCTCATCAAAATCAATCAGTTTTCCGGCTTCCTCTTCCATCAGTACCTTTCTGGCTTCGCCAATGGTAAGCTTACGTTTCTTGGTGCGTTTGGGCATCATGCCGCTGATCATTTCCTGTATTCCTGCCATACTGGCATCGTCCATCATGCCGTTGCCCATCATCCCAATACCCACTGGAGCGGATTGCTTCACGTTGATTTCTATCTTTCTGTCTTCCAGTTCTCCGTTTTTCAATTTCTCCCGGAAACGTTCTCGGGTCCTTTCGTTCAATTCATCCTCCGATGCATTTTCGGGGTTGAAATCACTCGGATTTGAAAGCGTTTGTCGATTGAAGCCCGCAGAAGCTTTTACGGGAGGAATCAAAATGTCCAAGATGATTTCCTCTACCGAATGGGCAGCTTTTTCCTTGACCTCTTCATTTTTCTTTTCCCTAACCAAGTGAATGGCTTGCTCAGCCAAATCCCTGACCATGCTTTCCACATCACGGCCCACATAACCCACTTCGGTGAATTTTGAAGCTTCCACTTTTGTGAAGGGTGCATTTGCGACTTTGGCCAACCTTCGGGCAATTTCGGTTTTACCGACACCGGTCGATCCGATCATCAAGATGTTGTTGGGAACGATATCCTTTTGGATGTCTGTTTTGACATTCATCCTCCGGATTCTGTTTCGAAGTGCGATCGCTACATTTCTTTTGGCATCGTGCTGTCCGATAATGTATTTATCCAATTCAGCTACGATTTGCCTTGGTGTCAAATCATTGATTTCGTTTCTCATATCTTATAACGTTAAAACGTTCGTTTTTCATTTATGGTAGTGGACACGCCGAAAATATTCGAACCGCCCGGTACATTGTAAAACATCCTAGAATAGGATAGTTCAAATTTCTTAACCCTAAAAGCAAAACCTCCCGAAAAACCGCCTGCACCGGCTCCAGAGGATGTTTCAAACTCTTTTCGAATCAAGTGATTATAACCCAGTCGCAAAGTGAAATGTTCACTGGGCAAAAGCTCCATTCCTATTACCACCCTCCTGAAGAATTTGTCCGCCGTACTGACACCTTCCCCATTCAGGAATGGGTCGGGAACAAAAAAACCCACTTCCCTGCTTTGTAAATTTCTCAGCGTCAAATGAAATCGAAATGGGGCAAACTCAGGTTTGTAACTCCCTCCGATCCTTAGATCTGTTGGAAGCTGCATTTTTTCTCCTTCAAAATAGGGGATTACCGTAAATCCGATATTCCGAGCATTGATTCCCAATACAATATCTTGATCGGGATGGACAAAATTGACACCGAAATCCAGTGCAATTGCATAGGCCTGATAACTTTCCAGAATTGAGCCCAATAGTTTGAAATTGGCTCCGTATCGGAATACGCCCTGTCCCATGCCATAGCCAATGGTCAATGCGAATTCACGTGCATTGAAATCTCCAGTCGGTATTCCCGATGGATCAAAACCATCAAATTTACCATAATCAAAATATTGCAAGCCGATCCCAATGATTCCTTTTTCGCCGTGGTTGAAATTGAATCCTACTGTTGCTACATGTATTCCTCCGGGGAAATTCAGGTAGTGAAAGGCCGGCATTCCTGTAGATCCACTATCGAGCAGTGCTGGATTGGCTAAAAACATCAAAGGATCATTTCCCGCAGTCAGATTTACACCTCCCAAACCTGCCAATTTGGTGAATGTGGGATTTTCAATGAAATTAAAGGAACGCCTATTGGCTTGTCCCCAGGAAAGGTGTTGGGCTGCCATATAGCAGCCCAACACCATCAGGTAGAGATATGGTTTTGTGTACTTCAAAATGCATTCATTTTGCCGTGCAGATTAGTACTGGGAAATAATCCTCAAGGGATTTATTCGTTCACGACGGCAACTCTATTGGGACTGTCGAAGGTGAATTTCATTGGATCATCCACTTTGGTCTTTAAAAGTGCAATTTCCAGAACCTCCTCTACTTTGTCCACAAAATGGAATGTGATTCCCTTGACGTATTGCTCATCAATCTCATCAATATCCCTTTTGTTTTTATGACAAAGCACGATTTCTTTCAATCCGGCTCTCCGGGCAGCAAGGATTTTTTCCTTGATACCTCCCACGGGCATCACTTTTCCGCGGAGGGTGATTTCACCAGTCATGGCCAATTTGGCTTTGACTTTTCTTTGGGAAAATACGGATGCCATGGCCGTCAGCATCGTGATTCCAGCCGAAGGTCCATCTTTAGGGACAGCACCTGCCGGCACGTGAATGTGAAGGTCGTATTGGTCAAATACCCTATAATCGATTCCGAATTTCTCGGCTTTGGATTTCAGGTAGGAAAGTGCCGTCACTGCAGATTCTTTCATCACTTCCCCAAGCTGACCGGATAGGGTCAACTTGCCTTTTCCCTTGCTCAGCGAGGTTTCGATAAAGAGAATTTCTCCTCCCACAGGTGTCCAGGCAAGGCCCGTGACCACGCCTGCAACGGTATTGTCCTGATACATTTCTTTGTCAAAAATCTCCCCGCCCAAAACTTTTCGGACCTGATCCGGGGTGATTTTCTTGGTGTATTCTTCCTCCATTGCGATGGATTTCGCGACGTTTCGGATCACTTTTCCAACCACCCTTTCGAGACTTCTCACACCGGATTCCCGGGTATAATCTTCAATGAGTTTTACAATGGCACTTCTTTCAAAAGTCACGTCCTTCCCTGTAATCCCATGCTCCTTCCGTTGCTTGGGAATAAGGTGTTTTTTTGCTATTTCAACCTTTTCATCCAAAGTATACCCTGTCACCTCGATGATTTCCATCCTGTCTCTAAGCGCAGGCTGTATGGTGTCCAGCGAGTTTGCAGTGGCGATGAACAGGACTTTGGACAAGTCATACTCCACCTCCAGATAGTTGTCAGTGAAGGTGCTGTTTTGTTCTGGATCCAACACCTCAAGGAAAGCAGAGGAAGGATCTCCCCTGAAATCGGAACTCAATTTATCGATCTCATCCAATACATAAACAGGATTGGATGTCTTTACTTTTTTCATGTTTTGGATAATCTTACCCGGCATTGCGCCTACGTAAGTCTTCCTGTGTCCTCTGATTTCGGCTTCGTCGTGAAGACCACCAAGGGACATTCTGATGTACTTTCTTCCCAATGCTGTGGCAATGGATTTTCCCAAGGAAGTCTTTCCAACACCTGGAGGTCCATAAAGACAGAGAATCGGACCTTTAAGGTCATTTTTTAATTTCAAAACGGCCAAATACTCGATGATCCGCTCCTTTACTTTCTCCAAACCGTGATGGTCCTTGTCCAAGATGGTTTTGGCTCTTTTGAGGTCAAAATTGTCTTTCGTGAATTCATTCCAAGGCAATTCCACCATAGTCTCTGCATAGTTCAGGGATATTGGATATTCGGCAGCAGATGGATTGATGCGCATTATTTTGTCCAGTTCCTTTGCAAAGTGTATGGCGACTTCTTTGGGCCACTTCTTCTTAGCGGCTTTTTTGCGAAGCTCATCCACTTCCTTTTCGGATCCTTCCTCGCCGAGTTCGGTTTGAAGGACCTTCATTTGTTGCCTCAGGAAGTAATCTCTTTGTTGTTGATCAATATCGGTATGGACCTTCTTCTGGATTTCGCTTTTCAGCTCCAGCATCTGAATGTCTTTCATCATAAATTCGAGCAAAAGCGTTGCCCGCTCGATACCGTCATTGATTTCCAAAAGCCGCTGTTTTGCTTCTACTGGAGCATTGATGTTAGAGGAAAGGAAATGGGTGAGAAATGCCGTGTTGTCGATATTGTCCAAGGCAACCTGGGCTTCCCTTGGAATTTCTGGATTGAGGTGGAGGATTTTTGCCGCAGCATCTTTTAAGGATTCTTCCAAAGCCTGTATTTTCTTGCTGTTTTTCGGGAAATTTTCTTCCAAATAATCTACTTTGGCAATAAAATAGGGATCATCGGTGATGGTTTCCTTGATTTTAAAGCGCTTTTTGCCTTGGATGATGATCGTCGTGTTGCCATCAGGCAATACGATCATCTTAATGATCTTGGCGACTGTACCCACCTGATGGATGTCTTCCCATGAGGGATCATCGTTGTTGGGGTTGATTTGGGCACAAACGCCGATATATTTATCTCCCTTTTGGGCTTTTTTGACCAATCTTATGGAGCGTTGCCTTCCCAAAGTGATGGGAATGACCACGCCGGGAAAAAGAACGGTATTTCTTACTGTTAGGATTGGGATTTCTTCTTGGTATTTTTCCAGTTGCAGAGGACTATCATCATCTTCATCCGTAATGAGTTGGATGAGTTCCCCCTCTCCTGAGTAATCCCCTACCATAAGCGCTTGATATAATTGATTTCCGAAATTGTTCATATAGACAATATGACAGTACAAATGTCATGTTAATTTTTATAGAATAGATAATCCCTCAATTTAAGAAGGTTTTTCATTTAATTTCAATGTATATGCCAATGTTGTTTTAGTAACAAATTGGCAGGGTTAGTTGATATTGTTTTATAATTAATTCAGAAGTTGTGTTTTTGTTTTCCAGCGGCCTCATTGCTTCCAATCTATAAGTTTTGTAGATGTCCCTAACTTTCCCAATAGCCCCATTTCGCCAGTAAAAAAAATCCATAAAACCGAGAATTTTGGATCTCTTTGGCCTTCAAGCCCGATAGCGAGAGAATTCGTCAAGGGGCAAAAACGGATAGTCAGAGTAGCATTAAAGGAAATGTTTTCCCCAAAATCTCCTTGGTTTTTTGGAAGGAGGGTGGGGTTGGGTCTGATAGGCTACGGGTCACATCAGGAATCCTGTTTACATTCAACCCGAAATATGCATTCGGTATCCAAATGAGAGCGAAACTGCAGGAAAACCAGACTATCGGGAGACTAATTCCTGACACCAATAGGGTGAAGTCAAAATCAATCAACACCTAATTGAATATCAGTTAATTACAATATTGAAATGAGTTCGTAATGCATAAAACGGGTTCAATTTCCCAAAGTGTTTTGGGATAGATCCCCCCTTGATTTTATAGAATCAGGATTAAAACCTGTTTTATGCGTTTCCAATTCTATTGCACCCTGAAATTGATGATTAATCAATCAGTTGTTTGCTGTTTTTGACTTCACCATTTCGGGACCAGGCCTTATTTCCCAAATGATCTGATTTTCTTGCAGTTTCAACCCCTTTGGGAAACGGAATGCATATTCCATCTAACTTGATTCAAGTTAGATGCGCTACGTTACTTTTCCAATGTCTTAGAATTCGGATTAAACCTACTTGTGAAACCAACCTCTATTCATGAATTGGATAGAGGGTTTATAAATGAATTCCTGGAAAGCTTTGTTACTCGGAATCGGGACAAATTAAAAAAAGCCGTTGGGATCTACTTCCCAACGGCTTTTTTTAATTATTTGATCAGTTTCTTTTCAAAGATTAAGACCCGGTAAACAATTTTAAAATATCGTTTCCGATGGCGAAGACCATCAAGGCAAGCAATAGGACCATTCCTACTTTTTGGGCATTTTCAAGGAACTTATCGGAAGGCGATCTGCCTGAAATCATTTCATACAAAAGGAACATTACATGCCCACCATCCAAAGCGGGGATTGGCAAAAGGTTCATAAAGGCGAGGATCATGGAGATCAAACCTGTGATCGTCCAAAATTTGACCCAATCCCACTGATTTCCATAGATTTGAGCCATTCCAATAGGGCCACTGACATTCTTGGCGGAGACTTCTCCTGTAAACATTTTGCCCAGGGCTTTTGCATTCACGATGACCACACCGAAGGCCCTTTGGGTTCCTTTTGCAATCGATTCACCGATTGCATATTTTTTCACAACGGGGGAGAGCAAAGAATTGATCGCAATCCCAATGGTTCCTTCCTCCGAAACGTCTGCAGTTTTCGATAGAATTTCACCGTTTCTTTGGATGGTCAATTCTGCTTTTTCACCTTTCAATTCACCCAATGAAGTTTGGAGTTCATTGAAGTATTCTATCGGACGATCGTTGACTGCAATGATTTTATCGCCTTTTTGGAGTCCGATAGCCTCAGCTGCACTTTTGGGAGCCACCTCTTGAATTTCAAAAGGAAACCTGATGTTGATGAATTTGGACATGCTTTCCTCGTTGGAAAACGAGTTGATGAAGCCTCTTGGAATATCGATTTTGACGACTTCTCCTCCACGATCCACAGAGTAATATCCACCGCTGCTCAATAATGCTTCGCCACCGCTCAGCTCATTGATGCTCACATACGGTTGCCCGTTGATGTCCAATACTTTGTCACCATCTTGGAAGCCAATTTGTTGTCCGATTTCATAGGCGACAATTCCGTTCTCAATCACTTGATCCCTGGAATAGTAGGTTTCTCCTCTTTGGTGAACCAGCACTACAAAGATGATGATACCGGTCACTACGTTGACAATAATACCACCCAGCATGACAATCAATCGCTGCCAAGCTGGTTTTGAGCGGAACTCCCAGGGTTGGGGTTCTGCTGAAAGCTGATCTTTGTCCATAGATTCATCCACCATTCCGGAGATTTTGACAAATCCGCCCAGAGGGATGGCTCCTATGGAATATTCCGTTTCTCCCCATTGGAATCCGATGATTTTTGGAGGGAATCCAATGGAAAATTTTTCTACTCTCATGCCAAACATCTTGGCGGTAAGAAGGTGGCCCAACTCATGCAAGCCGACCAAAATTGACAAACCCAGTAACAACTGGCCCACCATAATCAATGTATCCATTATACTTTACTCTTTATAAGTTTCTGTGTGATGATTCTGGACATTTTGTCCGTTTCTATGAAATCTTCCAAGGAAGGTTTCGGTATAAAATCCATCTTTACCATCGTTTCTGCGATAAGATCGGACATTTCCAAGAACCCAACCTCTTCCCTCAAAAATGCGGCCACAGCGATTTCGTTCGCAGCGTTCAAGATGCAAGGTGCATTTCCGCCTTTTTCCATGGCATCAAATGCAAGTTGAAGGTTTTGGAAGGTCTCAAAGTCAGGTTGTTCGAAGGTCAAATTGGGGTATTGGGCAAAATTGAATCGCGGGAAATCCGCCTTCAATCTCTCTGGATAACTCAATGCAAACTGAATGGGAATACGCATATCCGGCAATCCAAGTTGTGCTTTAATGGATCCATCCTCAAATTGGATCAAGGAATGGACGATGGATTGCGGGTGAACGATCACCTCAATCTGCTCGGATCTCAATCCGAAAAGCCATTTGGCCTCTATCACCTCTAGACCCTTGTTCATCATGGATGCTGAATCAATGGTGATTTTGGCGCCCATATCCCAGTTGGGATGTTTGAGGGCTTGAGCCTTCGTGACGGTTTCCAGGAATTTCCGGTCCTTGCCGCGGAAGGGGCCGCCGGAGGCTGTAAGAATGATTTTTTCTATTGGGTTGTGGAATTCCCCCACCAGGCATTGAAAAATTGCAGAATGCTCAGAATCAACCGGATAAATATTGACGGCATATTCTTTGGCAAGTTTCGTGATCATTTCGCCGGCGACCACCAAGGTTTCTTTGTTGGCCAAGGCGATTTGTTTGCCGCTTTTGATGGCATGTATGGTCGGGATCAATCCGGAATATCCCACCAAAGCCGTGAGGACCACATCGATGGTGTCCATTTCCACTACCTGATTCAGTGCCTTTTCACCTGTGTAAACCTTTATGTTTATGGGAAGAAGCGCTTCTTTTACCTTTGGATAATGGTCTTCATTGACAATGACCACACAATTGGGGAGAAATTCCCTCGCTTGGGCGATCAGCAAATTCGCATTGTTTTGGGCCGTTAGGACTTCAACCTCAAATTTATCCAGGTGGTTTTTGATCACCTCCAAGGTTTGGGTTCCGATGCTGCCTGTTGAGCCAAGAATGGCAATTCGTTTTTTTTCTGACATGAAATCCTATTGTGTCGATTTGGGCTTATTCTTGAAGGAAAGTGTTTTGAATCCTAAATGTTTTATGCTTTCAAAATGACAAAATTACAACGATCAAAGACTTTTCCTTGCTATTTCCCCTATCATTTCGAAATATCGTATTTTCGGATCAGAAATTTCCCTATTTCGTGTTAACATCAAAATTTAAATTTCGTTATGAAAATTATGATGAAAAATTTAAAATTTGCCATTTTGGCATTTATGTCCGGATTATTGGGTGCTTGGGCTTTCCACCAATTCGCAGATGAATTTTCAGGAAACACCAATATTTCACAAGATCAATTTCCCCAAGCAGAAAATTTCCAGGTAAATTATGCAGATCAAATCCAGCCGAACATTTCAACCATTCCTGTTTCCTTCGTGGAAGCTTCACTGAAAAGCACCCCTTCGGTGGTTTTTATCAAGAATTTTTCGGGCTCGGATACAAGAAGGTATAGTATTTTCGACTATTTTTTTGGTACTGGTCCCACCCAAAGGGTGAGCACTGGTTCCGGTGTGATCATCAGTAAGGATGGATATATCATCACAAATAACCACGTAATAGAACGTGCAGAAACCATTGAAGTGGTACATCAAAAAAGAACATATCCTGCCAAACTGATAGGGACCGATAAAAACACGGACATAGCGGTACTGAAAGTCGAAACCCGAGACCTGCCCGCAATCACCCTGGGCAGTAGCCGAGAACTCAAAATTGGGGAGTGGGTGATCGCCGTGGGGAATCCATTTAACCTGACGTCCACAGTGACTGCAGGGATTGTCTCGGCGAAGGAAAGACAAATCAACATATTGGGAGGAGAATTTCCTTTGGAATCCTTTATCCAGACAGATGCCCCGATCAATCCGGGAAATTCCGGTGGTGCGCTTGTAAACATCAGGGGAGAATTGGTGGGGATCAACACTGCCATTTTGTCTCGAACAGGGTCTTATACAGGATATGGGTTTGCAGTTCCCGGCGATATTGCGATGAAGATCGCGAATGATCTGATCAAGTTCGGCGAGGTTCAAAAAGCATTTTTGGGAGCGGACGTGGTTGAATTGACTCCGGAACTTGCCGAAGAAATGAAACTCAAGACTTTGGATGGAGTGATTGCCGTTCATGTTTTGGGTGGCGGCTCTGCCGAAAAAGCGGGTATCCGAAAGAATGATTTGATTACCCAAATTGAAAGTGTACCCATCACGGGGAAAGGGAGTTTTGAGGAAGTGCTTTCCTATTACTATCCGGGGAATCAGATAAATGTAAAATTGATTCGAAACAATGAGGTCAAAAATCTATCATTGACTCTGCAGAATTTGGAGGGAGGAACAGGGGTTTTGATCAGGGAGTTTTATACCTCAGAACTTCTCGGTGCAAGGCTTGAATCGGTGAATGCCATTGACCGGGACAGATTGAAAATCAGCTTTGGTATCAAAATCACGGGTTTGACAAGGGGATATTTAAGGGAGTTGGGTTTGAATGAAGGTTTTGTCATTACTAAGGTCAATGGCGAACAAGCCCGTGATCCCAAGGACGTGGGTGTGTTTCTGGAGAAATTCAGTGGCCGATTGCTTTTGGAAGGATTTGCGCCAAATGGACAGCCATTTATGCAGTCGTATAGTGTGAGATAGGTATATTCAGATGATTTATTGTGTTTATAAGCTTGTTTTAGAAAGTGTTTTCTGCCTAATCCCTTGGAATTGGAGGGGTATTTTGTTAAACTCGAAATATGCAACAGGTTTTCAATGAGGTTGAAACGGCAAGAAAATCAAGCTGTTTGGAGCATAAGGGACAGTACCGATGTGGTGAAATCAAAAATAGAAAACAGCCCACTGATGAGGAGGTGATTACAGGCTGAAATGGAATTGGAAATGTATTACAGGGGTTGAATTTTATAAAACAAAGAAAAGATGAAGGTATTGCCCAGAAGTGTCGAAAAATGCCTAGCCGATTATAAAGATTCCTTGGAGGAATTAAAGGACATCCGTGATCTGGCAAAATCCAAGGGCTTAAATGAGAAATTGGAACAAAAAATCATCAGGGTTTTTGAAATCACCCATGAATTGGCGCTCACTACAATAGGTGAATATTTCAAAAAAGAAGGTAGAAAGCCATTCTCCGGATCCAGGGATGCGACCGTTGATGCATTTCATGAAGATTTGATCGATGATGGGGAAGGTTGGTTGGATATGATCATCTGTAGGATCAAATACAATCCAATTTACCCAGAGGATTATCAGCCTGTCTTGGTCCAAAACATCCTTGGGAGATACATTAAATTGTTCGAGAATTTTGAGAGAAAGATGTCTGCTAAATTGGGTGATTGAATGGTATCCCATGATTTATTCAGGAGATAATTTTTTTTTCAATTAATTTACAATGGTTTGTAGCGGAATGACAAAATCTTGCGTCATGAATACATAAGCTTTTTATTTTTGAAATTTGACATGCCACAAACTATGAAAAAGACGCTACTTCCTCTCTTCAATTGGCCATTGGGAATTGTTTTTTCCTTGATGCTGATTCTGACCCTTCCCTCCTGTCAAGATCAGGTAGACAGTACATATACTTATCGGACCCAATATCCGGTTTTTATGCAAATGAGCACTTTTCGGGAAGCGGATATCATTATCGGGCCTGGAAAACAACTTGAAAATCCAGGGAAAATTTACATTTATGGCGATTTTCTTCTGATCAATGAACCCCAAAAAGGCATTCATGTCATTGACAACACCAATCCTTCCAACCCGATAGGGATGAATTTTATCAATATTCCCGGAAACGTGGATCTAGCCGTCAATGCCAATATTTTGTATGCGGACAGTTATGTGGATTTATTGGCTTTCGACATCACCAACCCACGGGACATCAAAAAGATCAAAAGGGTGGAGGACGTTTTTGAACACATGTACACTGATTTGGCCACCAGTACTTTTATGACATTCAAGGATACGGTCATGACTTACGAATCAGGATTTATGAGAGGCTGGGGAGGAGGCTGGGGAGTTATGAATGATTCCAGAGCCTTTAGTTCTTCCTCCGGAGGTGGCGAAAGTTATGGTCAGGGTGGATCAATGGCCAGATTTACACTCATGAGTGGACATCTTTATGCCGTGGACGAAACCAAGCTTCGGGTGTTTGATGTCCAAACTGCGACGGATCCAAAATATTTGGAAAACTTTCAGTTGGGTTGGGGAATAGAAACGATTTTCCCTTTCAAAGGAAATCTTTTTATCGGATCCACCACAGGAATGCATATTTATGATGCAAGTGTTCCCTCCAAGCCCAAATTGATGTCGGTATATGCACATCTCACCGCGTGCGACCCCGTTGTGGTCAACGATCAATATGCATTTGTGACTTTAAGATCAGGAATGACCTGCAGACAAGGAGTAGACCAACTCCAGGTTCTCGATATTACAGATCTTTATAATCCTCAATTATTGAAGGCCTATCCGATGGAAAACCCGCATGGATTGGCACTGTCGGGAGATTATCTTTATTTGGCAGAAGGTAATTCGGGTTTAAAAAGTTTTCAAGTGGCTGATGTTTTCAAAATTGCCGAGAATCAATTGGAACACCTCAGGTCCATGAAGTCCGTGGATATTATTCCGGGACCCAAATCCCTGATCGTCATCGGTCCGGATGGTGTTTGCCAGTTTGATTATTCCAATCCAAAGAAATTGAAAAGCCTGAGTTGCATCCAAGTCAAAAATCAAATCGTAGTTTAATAAATTTATAAACCCCTTTTGGACAATTCGTTCGAAAGGGGCTTGTTTTTTTCAGGTCAAAAACCCCATGGTTAGATATTTCATCCTTACGATTTTTGTCGTTTTTATAACCTTTGGAGCCCAATCCCAATCACCCGTATATGTCAATCATACCGAGATTGGACCTATGTTCGGGAAAAGCAACGATTACGATTACCGGGTCAATTTTTCCATCCAGACCTTCAATGGTGTAAAAATCAACCCCAACCATGAAGTGGGTTTTTTGGTCGGTTTGGATACTTATTCGGGTTTGAACTTGATGCCTTTAGCTCTGGGTTGGCGGGGAATCCGGGAAAAGGGAAAAAGAACATCTCCCTATCTGAGTTTGGATTTGGGTTATGGGTCTGCGTTGTTGGAAAAAAGAGATAGACAGGGCCAAAGGGAATCTTGGTACGAAGGTGGTTCCTTATTTAGCCCAGCGATAGGTCTTAGACGGAAATCAAGAGGTGGGAAATCCGCCTTTTCATGGAGTTTGGGTTTCAAGCGCCAAGGTGCTTCTTTTTATGAGGGCGTCAGAGGGGGAGGGCTTTCCACTGGATTTTCAGAGGGCAGACTTCCGCTGGGATTTATTTCTGTTCGTGAAGAAAATTATGTGTTCAACAGTCTTTTGCTGAAGTGGGGTCTCGTTTTTTGAATTTTGGATTTTTTTAAACGTCTGATAGATTGCCAATTCTATTCCAGTCTGAAATTAATTACCAGTCATTTAGTTATTTATAATTTTTGAATTCACGACATCGGTCATTCACGTTATTCCCCAAACAGCCTGATTTTCTTGCGATTTCAATCGAATTGGATTTCCTAATGCCTGTTTCGGATTTAAACCTACACACAAAAGACTTTTTTATATCAATCAAAAAATGGAGGGGGGAAACCATTTCGGCTAACCATTGGATCAAGCCACATTTATGAAAACCCAACATGAGAAAATCATTTGTCCTGGGTGAATAAAAAGAAAAGATCCAACCTTAGTTACATTTTTCTATGTTATTTTTGGTTTCGATAAAAAAGAAAATGCTCGAAGTAAACGGATTGATCAAAAAATACGACAAGCAAAATGCCGTCAACAACATCACTTTTTCCTTGCAAGGCGGGGAAGTCGTAGGGCTTCTTGGTCCCAATGGAGCAGGAAAGAGTACCACGATGAAATGCATCGTCGGTCTTTTGAGAAAGACAGCAGGAGAGGTTTCCATCGGTGGTTATGACCATCTTTCCATGGAAGCCAAGAAATTGTTTTCATATATCCCCGAGACCCCAAATATTTATGACTTGCTGACTGTTCGGGAGCATATGCAATTTATCGCCCAAGCATACGGCGTTAAGGATTGGAAGGAGCGAGCGGAGGTCTATTTTGAAATGTATGATCTGGCTGACAAGCAGGACAAACTCGGTAGGGATTTGTCCAAGGGCATGAAGCAGAAGGTTTCCATTTGTTGTGCCTTGCTCCCTGATCCCCGGATTTTGTTTTTTGACGAACCGATGATCGGTTTGGATCCGAAAGCCATCAAAAACACCAAAAAGATTTTTAAAACACTCAAAGAGGAGGGGAAGACCATCCTGGTAAGTACCCATCTGATGGAAAGTGTGGAGACCATCGCCGACAGGATCATGATCATGAAGGAAGGCAATATTATCGGGAATGATACTTTGTCGAATTTGAAAGCAAATTTTAATGGCGGAAATGATTCCACTTTGGAGGATCTATTTTTAGAATTGACAAAAGATGAATGAGTTCAAATTACTGTTGAGAAAGGATCTCTTTATCCTGATCAACAATCTCAAACTGATCCTGAAAAACCCGGTTAGGCTTTTGCCCTATGCAGCTTTTGTGGGCTATGTTAGTTTTATTTACATTTCACGAAGCCGCAATAGGGTTGAAAATGAATCCGTGAATATGGATGAAGTGAATGATGCTTTGGCCGGTTCGGAGAAGGTGGATTATATCTTCCAGAGTATTACGGGGGGAATCACGCTTTTGGTGCTTGCCTTCTTTATTTTTCAATTGTTCAGGGCGACAAAGAAAAACGTCAGTTTTTTCACCATGGCAGACGTCAACCTCCTCTTTACTTCACCTGTTTCCCCTTCCAATATTTTGATTTATTACATGGTCAGGTCCTTGCTCCCGGCCATCGGTGGAAGTTTGATTTTCTTGGCCTATGGCGGGAGTCAATTGGCTGGGACCTTTGATTTGACCACTTCAAACATTACTTTCATGGCGATTGGGATTGCCTTGTTTTTTTTCATGCTTTCCCCGATCAAGTTTTTGATCTATACCTTAAATACCAAGTACGGCATCTTGCCCACCATTAAAAAAGGAGTATTTGCAATGGCTGTGCTTTTGGGTTTGATGGTGCTGATACCTGGCCTGATGGCCGAAAAATTCTGGCAGGGAATGTTTGCTTGGATTGGTTCGAAATGGTTTGATTTCTTCCCGATTGTGGGTTGGAGCCGAGGGATTTTCACTTTTCTCACGCATGAAAATCCTTGGATTGCTTTGGGCTTTATCCTTTTATATGGAATGGCCTTTTTCTTGATTCTCAAATTGGTCATCCTGCATTCGGGGGCCTACTATGAGGATGTATTGGATTCCACTCAATCCAACGAAGAGGTAAAAGAAAAAGCCAAAGGGAAAAAACAGATGTCTGAGTCGAATTTCAGCCTCAATGCAGGAAAAAAACTGGATTTGGCAGACTTTGGGACAGGCGCAAAAGCTTTATTTTGGAGAAATTATGTGCACAGCTCCAGGCAGGACTTTCATCCATTGTTTGGTCTTTATAGTTTGATCATGGTGGCTCTGGGGATTGTGTTTGCGGTGTTGTCACTTTTTGAATGGTTTCCGCATCAAGTGATCTATGGATATCTTCTTTTCCTCATTTTCATTTACTTTATTGCAGGAATGGGCAAGACCAATGTTGGGGATTTGAAAAAACCATTTTTCATCCTCATTCCGGCAAGTTGGTCTTCCAAATTTTGGAATATGATCAAACTGGATGTCTATCAAATGCTGCTATTCTCAGTTGTCTTGATCGTCCCCACCGTCTTGATTGCTTCTCTGCATTGGGCCCTGATTCCCATTTTCCTGTTTTGTATGGTGGCTTTTTATCTGACGGGTTTTTCGATTAGTCTTTCCACCACGGTGGGTTTTGATGAAGGTTGGGATCGGAAGCTGATCAAGCCATTGATCATCGGTGGTGTGTTGATCTTTGGGATAGTGCCCTCACTTGGCGTAGGCATATTTCTCTTTATCGTTTCCAAGCAGTTTGTTTTTGGGATGTTGGGCATCTCGGTGGGGATGGCAATTGTTGCTGCAGTGATGCTGAATCTCACCTTGGATATCGTCAAGAGAGTGGAATTCAAGGAGGTTTGAGGAATGAAATAGAATTGTTTTGATTTTCAAAAGGCTCCCTCGGTCTGGTAAACTCCAATTGGAGTACAAAATATTATTTGGAAAAAAACAGGGTGCTATTCAAGGCGCTGAAAATATTTGTAACTTGCAGGAAATTAGAACAAGAGATTTATGATTTATAATTCCATAATTGAAACCATTGGAAATACCCCGCTAGTAAGACTTAATAAGGTCAATAAAGGCATCAAAGGTGAGATTCTTGTCAAGGTGGAGTATTTCAATCCAGGAAATTCCATGAAAGACCGAATGGCCATCAAAATGGTGGAGGATGCCGAGATTGCCGGGATTTTGAAGCCTGGAGGGACCATCATTGAGGGTACAAGTGGCAACACCGGAATGGGATTGGCGCTTGCTGCGATCGTCAAAGGATACAAATGTATCTTCACGATGGCCGACAAGCAGTCAAAGGAAAAAATAGATATTCTTAAAGCAGTAGGTGCCGAAGTCATTGTTTGTCCAACCAATGTGGCTTCTGATGATCCAAGGTCCTATTACTCTGTTGCGAAAAAATTGAACCAGGATATTCCAAATTCTTTCTATCCCAATCAATACGACAATCTCTCCAATTGGAAAGCTCATTATGAAACCACGGGTCCTGAAATCTGGAAGGATTCTGAAGGGAAAATCACCCATTACGCAGCTGGAGTGGGCACCGGTGGGTCCATGTCTGGAACGGCCAAATTCTTGAAAGAACAAAACCCCGAGGTCATCACTGTTGGGATCGATACTTACGGATCGGTTTTCAAAAAATATAAGGAAACCGGTGTATTCGACGAAAATGAAATTTATCCTTACCTGACAGAAGGCATCGGAGAAGACATTCTTCCCAAAAACGTTGATTTTTCCTTGATTGACCATTTTGTCAAAGTAACCGATAAGGATGCCGCCATCATGACCCGAAGACTGTCCAGGGAAGAAGGTTTGTTTGTGGGCTGGTCTTGTGGATCTGCAGTTCATGGCGCTTTGGAGTATGCGAAGGAAAACCTGAAGGAGGGCGATCGGATGGTTATCATTTTGCCGGATCATGGCACACGATATCTCGGTAAGGTGTACAATGATGAGTGGATGCGAAACCACGGTTTTCTTGAAAACAAATTCTCTGGAACGGCAAGGGAGATCATCTCATCCAGAAATGGAAGCTACCAACTTATCGTCAGCAACAAATCAGACAAAGTAAAAGATGCCATCGCATTGATGAACGGCAAAAGTGTTTCCCAAATCCCGGTGATGGAAGATGGGAATGTGGTGGGCAGTATTACCGACAACAAGCTCTTGGCCAAAATTATCCTCAACCCTGAACTTAAAGATGCCAACGTATCGGAAGTGATGGAAGATTCGATGAAGTTCGTGGCATTGGACAGTACTTTGGATGTGCTTTCTTCGATGCTGGACAAAGAAAAAGCCATCTTGGTACGCGATGAAAACCATCAGATTCATATCATCACCAAGCATGATATCTTGGAGGCGATTACCAAATAGAAAATCAAATAGCGAAAAATAGATGGGCAAAGTCTTTTCCTATAGAATTTAACCCCAAGTGTTTTTAGTAAACGATCTGAAATGTGAACGCCGAGGATAATTGGTTTGTAGTATTGACTATAACTTGACTATTCTCGGCGTTTTTTTGTGAAACAAACTGAATTATGAGTAAAGAGAAACTTGACGTTCTGATTGCAAAAGGCTACGATTTTGACATCAAAGAGGCATTTGAAAAAGCATGGCAATTGTTTCTGGCGCAGCCCGTATTGAGTATTTCCTATACTTTGCTCATCCTTTCCATTCAGCTCCTTTTTGTGGTGTATTTGAAGGACTTTACCTTGTTGTACAGTATTCTGTTGGCGCCCCCATTCTTTTCAGGATTCTATTTGGCCGCCAATAAAATCAATCAAAACCAGCCCGTGATCTATCCTGATTTTTTCAGGGGATTTATGTTTTTCTTGCCGGTGGTTTCCATTTGGCTGATCGGTCAGATCCTGACGTTTTTTGGCATTGTGTTGTTGGTGATCCCGGGAATATATCTGATGGTGGCTTATAGCTTTGCTGTATTGATGGCAATATTTGGTGGGTTTGATTTCTGGAATGCCTTGGAGGCCAGCAGAAAGCTGATTACCGTGAGGTGGTGGAAATTCTTTTTGCTGACCTTGATCCTGATTGTCATGAATTTTCTCGGATTGTTGCTTTTTGGGATGGGTCTATTGGTTACTGTCCCTATGACTTTCTATGTTACCTATGTGATTTTTGAGGACCTGACCAAAGATGTTTTCTCAGAATAGATTTTCTTTCGCCATTGTTTTATTTTTCGATCTGAAATTCTAAATTGCTGATATGAAGCAATTTAAAAAAATCGGTTTTTACAGCGCATTTATACTGCCTATTCTTCTGGTTGCGGGATTTTATTTGGGGGGATTGAATCTGCTTCTGATCCATGGGTTTGTTTTTATGGTCGTACCCCTGATGGATTTTTTGATCAGCAAAGACAAAGCAAACCTCCCTGCAAACGAAATTTCTCCAGCTTCCAAAGCACGGTTTTACAGATTGGTTACCTATTTCTGGGTCTTTGTTCAAGTGGGGATATTGGTCTGGGGATTTTATGTCGTTTCTCAATTTTCGATGTCACTGGGGAGGTGGATTGCCTTTGTCACTGGAATGGCCTTGGTGACCGGTGGAGTGGGGATTACCGTCGCCCATGAACTCGGCCACAAGCAAGACCCTTTGCAGCAATTCTATGCAAAAATTCTTCTGATGACCGTTTGTTACATGCATTTTATCGTCGAGCACAATCGTGGACATCATGTCCGGGTGGCCACGCCTGCTGACCCCGCAACAAGTAGGTTTGGGGAAAGCTTCTATCGCTTTTGGGGCAGGTCGGTCATTGATGGCTTTCGCAGCGCCATTCAACTGGAGAAGGAGCGTTTGTCCAAAAAGAATTTGTCCGTTTGGTCTGCACAAAACCAGATGTTCCAGTTTGTACTTCTGCCTGTTCTTTTCGTAGGGATTTTTACCCTTGGGTTTTCGGTTTGGCAAGAAAGGTTGGTGTGGGAAATCCCAGTATTTTTCTTTGCCCAGAGCTTTTTTGCATTCAGCCTGCTGGAGTTGGTCAACTATATCGAGCACTATGGGATGGAAAGAAAAATCCTGGAAAATGGTCGCTATGAAAGAGTAACGGCCTTGCATTCCTGGAACGCAAGCCATGTCGTGAGCAATTTCCTGTTGTTTCAGCTGCAGCGGCACTCCGACCACCATGCCAATGCTTATAAACCCTATCAGATTCTCAATCATCACGAGGAAAGCCCCCAATTGCCCAGTGGCTATTCCGCAATGATCATCCTGGCCTTGTTTCCTCCATTATGGTTCAGAGTAATGGACAGACGCTTGGTGGATTGGAAGGAGAAAATTGGGGTTTGATTTTTTTTTTAATCCAACAGGAAATTGTTCAGAAAACTGCTTTTTAAGGTCATCCAAACAAAGAAAAACAACAATCCCCAAAAGAGATACGAGCGGTAATAGTCCACTGTTTCCTTGTATCGGGATTCTATAATTTCTGCTTTCTCCAGATTGTTGATTTGCGAAAAAATCTGGTCCAAAGCATCGTCATCCGATGCCCTGAAGAAGTCACCTTTTCCGATTTTTGAAATCTCACGGAGGGTGGTCTCATCGAGATAACTCTCGATCATCTGCGTTCTTCCAAAGAAATCAACTCCATAAGGCACCATGCCGTCTTTACCGACCGCAATGGTGTAGATTTTGATGTCCATTGCCGCTGCCAGATCAGCTGCGAAAATAGGGTCCACGTTCCCGGCATTGTTTTCCCCATCACTGAGAAGGATCATTACCTTTGATTTGGATTCCGATTCCCGCATTCTGTTGGTGCCAGCGGCAATCGCACTTCCGATGGCAGTACCCTTGGCATCCATCATGTTGAAAGAGACTTCCTTGATCAGGTCAGTGAGCAGGGCGTAATCTGTCGTCAAAGGAGCCAACGAATAGGCTTCTCCCGAAAAAATCACCATGCCGATTCTATCTCCAAATCGCCCGTTGATAAATTGAATGGCCGTTTCCTTGGCGGCCTCCAAGCGATTTGGTTTGAAATCCTGAAGGTCCATGGACTCTGAAATATCCAACACAATCATGATATCGATTCCTTCCGTGTATTGCTCCACTTTTTCGTTGGTGCGCTGTGGTCTTGCCAGTGCGATGACCACCATCCAAAGCGAGAGTATGAAAAACAAGGTTGGGATCAGGCGGAGGTAAGTCCAAGGATTGTTTTGAGACACACTTCCGGGAAGTGAAAGTTCCAGAACTGGGTTCTTAAGGAATTTGATGAATTTCCGGAGGACCAAGAGCAATGGGACTGCCCACAGCAAATGGAGCGCCCATAAATTTTCCCAATCAAAGGATTTCAAAGTTTCAGGAAGGAACCAATACAAAGAAAAAAAATCTAGAATATCACTTCCTCTCATCGCGTTCCACTATTTTTTGTTGATAGGTTTGGGTACAGATCCCCTTTAGGTTTTTGCAGGCTTCCTCTATGTTTTGGCCGCCTTTTCCTGCATAGATGATCATTTCTATTTCCCTGAAATCTTTGATGATTTCTTTGTTTTCCAGGAAATCAGAAATTTCTACAGTTGTCCATTCTCTGAAAGGCTTGTTTTTCAGATGTTCCATATAGGTTTTCCAAAGACTCAAGAGTTCATCCGCATGGCTCATGTCGGAATGGGAAGCAAACGATTTTTCCGCGTTTTCCCATCTTTTAAGGAAACGTTTGTACTTTCTTTTCTCCATCCAAATGATCCATTGTCTCCGGATCGGTTTTCTCAAAAACAACAAAGAGACGATAGCCAAAGCTAGCACGATGGCCAAAATCAGAAATAAAACTGGATAGTTGAAATCAGTAGCGATAGGTTGATACACATTGTTGTCCTGAAATGCCAATTGTTCAGGCAAAGGAGCAATCATGAGTTTCAAAGCAAGTCCTGCCTCTTCTGGATAGTGGGCTACGCTGTCATATTTAAGGACTTCAAAGACAGGCAGGGAAAATTTTCTGATCGGGTCCAACGAGAAGTTGGAAACAAAATACACGGCACTGTCTACCGTGACATTGTTTTTGGTGTGTGAAATGTATGTTTTTTTCTCCAAAAAGGCCATGGAGCCGAAATCAAAAGTAGAGTCGGGAAATATCAAATTTGTTTGTTGGCTGTAGGAAGCTTTGAGGACATAGGCCACACGCTCGCCGAGTTTTGCAGAATCCTGCATAAAATAGCCTTCCACTTTCAATTCCTGTGCAGGAGCCAAATTGGAAATCAGAAGAAATGCGAAACTTATTATTATAAATTGGAGCTTAGCCACGTTTCATCGATTTGTTACGGTACTTGAACATTTCTATCAAAGGACCGACGATATCCTGCTGGGTGTCGATGGCGAGATAGTTGATCTGGTTCTTTTTGCAAAGTTCTTTTAAATGTTCCCTTTCCGTGGTAAAGGTCTGGGATATTTTTTTGGAGAAACCTCCAAATGCAGTGTTGACCCAAGTGGTCCGGCCTTCCTCTTTGTCATAGACGGGGATAATCCCCAAAGAAGGGAGCAGCGATTCCCTGGGATCGGTCAATTGGATGGCCACCAAATCGTGTTTTTCGGCTAAGGCCTTGAAAGGGCGCTCGTACCCCTCATCAATGAAATCGGAAATGACGATGATGATGCTTCTCTTTTTGATCAGGTTGAGACCAAAGGTAAACATTTCTTTGAGGTTGGTTTTAAGGGATTTGTTTTGGTGGTTAAATATTCCCTGGATCATCTTCACACCTTGTTTTGGACCTTTTCCGGGGAGCAAAATATTTTCTTTCTGATCAGAATAAGAAATGAGGCCCACTTGGCTTCCTTCAAAAATGGCAGCCAAAGTCAACACTCCCGCAATTTCCTTTCCCAAGTCAATCTTCTTCCTTCCGTCTTCCCCAATGTCTTGTGAACCACTGATATCCAGTAAAAAATAGACCGATTGGTCCTTGTCTTCCTTGAAGGTTTTTACAAATGTGCCGTGGCCTTTTGCGGATACTTTCCACTCAATTGTCCTCACATCATCCCCATATTGGTAGGGTCTCAAATCATCGAATTCCAAACCTGCGCCCTTGAAAATGGATTGGTAATCTCCCTGAAGGTGATTATTGGCCACCTTTCGGATCATGATTTCGTATTTTCGCAGTTTTTTGAGGAGTTGATTCATTGGTTTGGTTTTCGGATGCGTAATTTAGCAGGATAGGTCGAATAATAAAAAGAGTAATGGTGAAGGCTTGTCTTTTATTTCACGGAATTGGCTAATTTTGGAACGTGAAAAATCTCAAAATCATATTCATATGCATCTTCTTTCTCGTCGGTTGTGGAAAAAACCGACCACCCGTAGGAATCTTGGGGGAGGATAAAATGGTCGATATCTTGATCGATATCCATTTGGCCGAAGGGCTCGTGAGTACTTTCCCCATTCCGTATGATTCCTCCAGAAAGCTCTACCCATATTTGGAAACCGAAGTTTTTTCCAAACATCAGGTCCCGGATAGTGTTTTCACACAAAGTTTGGAATACTATATGAGGGATCCTGCAATTATGGACAGATTGTATGCAAGGACCATTGATTCCTTGAACGTTTACGAAAAAGTAGGAAATCTAAAATCGACAGATGCTTTACCCGAATAACTTAGAAGAGAAGATTAATTTTTCGAAAATAAAAGAGCTGATCAAAAACGATTGTACAAGTTCTTTGGGAAGGGGTTTTGTCGACAAGATGAATTTCTCCAAGGATTTCAACTTGGTTACCAAGCTGCTCGATCAAACCCAAGAATTCAAAAAAATACTCGTGTCGGGAGAAGCTTTCCCTTCCTCCAACTATACAGATGTTTATCCATATTTGGAAAAAGCCAAGATTGAGGGGACTTTCCTGTACGAAGATGAATTCCATGAGATTAAACTTTCCCTTTTCACCTTAAAAGGATGCATGGACTTTTTCAACAAGCATGCGGAGGAGTACCCAAACCTCTTTCAGCTTCTTGGCTTGGTCAATATGGATCAAACGCTTTTAAAAGCCATCGAGCGTATCATTGACGAAAAGGGGAAAATCAGGAACAATGCTTCCAAGGAATTGTCCCTGATCAGGGCACAGATCATTTACGAGGAGAGTCGTTTAAGAAAAGTATTGGACAGCATCTTTAGGGATGCACGGTCCAAAGGATACACGCCTGAAGACGCCTCCGTCACCATCAGGGGAGGCAGAATGGTGATCCCGGTATTGGCCGAGAGCAAAAGGAAAATCAAGGGTTTTATCCATGATGAATCCGCCACCGGACAAACCGTCTATATGGAACCGGCCGAAGTGCTCGACATCAACAATGAGCTCAAGGACTTGGAATACATGGAAAAGCGGGAGATCCAAAGGATCCTTATGGCGCTCACAGATACGCTCAGGCCTTTCATCTCGGAATTGAGAAGGGCTTTTTATTTCTTGGGAATGGTGGATTTTATCCGTGCCAAAGCAAAATTCGCCATCAAAACCGATTCACACAGGCCTATTTTGGAAAAGGCCAAGCTGATCGATTGGTACAATGCAAGGCACCCACTCTTGGAGTTTGCGCTGAAAGAGCAGGGAAAAAAAATTGTTCCATTGAATGTTCAACTGGATCACAACAGACGTTTGCTGGTGATTTCGGGGCCAAATGCGGGAGGGAAGTCAGTGACGCTCAAGACCGTTTCCATCATCCAATTCATGCTGCAGTGTGGCCTATTGATCCCCGTTGATCCGCATTCCAAATGCACTTTGTTCGATAATTTCTTCATTGATATTGGAGATGAACAAAACATCGAGAATGACCTGAGTACCTACAGTTCTCATTTGATGAGCATGAAGTATTTCACCCAGTTTGCCGATAAGAAAACGATTTTCTTCATCGATGAATTTGGTACCGGTACCGAGCCGCTTTTCGGTGGGGCCATCGCGGAAGCAATTCTGTTGGCTTTGAATAAATTGGGGGCTTATGGTATCGTGACCACCCACTATGGGAATCTCAAGGAAATCGCCTCAAAAAACCAGGGTTTGGTCAATGGCGCGATGCGTTACGATGTGGATAAATTGGAGCCGCTCTATCAACTCGACATTGGCAAACCGGGCAGTTCCTTTGCCTTGGAAATTGCTTCCAAAATCGGAATCTCCAAAGATATCATTGCCTATGCCAAGGAAAATATTGGAGAAGAAAGGGTACGGTATGACAAAATGCTCAACAAACTTGAAAATGAAAAGACCAAATACGAACAGTTGGTCATCGAAAACGAGAAAAAGGAAAGACTGCTCCAGCAGCGGATGAAAGAGTACCATCAGCTGAAGGAAACCATCGAGACCAATAAAAAGCAATATATCCAAGAAGCGAAAGCCGAAGCCAAGGCACTCTTGGATGATGTCAACAAACAGATCGAGGCGACCATCCGAACCATCAAGGAAAACAAAGCGGACAAGGAAGCAACCAAAAAGGCCAGGCTTGAGCTGGAGGAACTGAAAGTCAAAATCAAACCTGAAAAAACCGTGGTGCTTACGCCCGAGATCAAGGTGATAGGCGGAGAAATCAATGTTGGTGATTTTGTTAGGCTAAAGGACAACGGCGCCGTGGCGGAAGTTTTGGCACTGAAAAACAAGGAGGTGGAAATCAGCATTGGGGAATTGAAGTCAAACGTAAAGTTGAGCCGTTTGGAGAAAATTTCGCACGCTGAGGTGAAAAAGGAGAAGAAAGCTTATTCGAAGCGAATTGGCTATGATACCAACGAAAAGATGATGGCGTATTCCACCAATTTGGATATACGTGGAAAAAGGGTGGAGGAAATACTCCCCATCATCCAGACCTTCATTGATGAAGGATACATGCTGGGGATGAAAGAACTCAGAATAGTCCATGGGAAGGGCAACGGCGTGCTCAAGGACATTACACGCAATCTATTGCGCAACATGAATCAAGTCAGTAGGATGGACGATGAACATGCCGACAGGGGAGGTGCAGGGGTCACAGTGGTACAGATGAAATAAAAAAAGGAGCCATCAGCTCCTTTTTTTATTTCGATATATTGTCTTTTCTGCATATCCGCAATACTACCGGTAGATGCTGAAATTCAGATGATCCTTTGCAGAAACCTTAATTAGAGGTTTCTTCCGGCTTCCGGCTTCCATCCCTTTTATTAAAAAATTGATTTTACTGGCACAGTCGCGGACGATCAAAATGTCTTTTATTTTCTCTTCAGGGTAAATGTATACGACCCAGCAACGGCATTGCTGCGTAAATTTCTTCCGCTTGGTACAGCGATACTGAAATTCAAAATCAAATCATTTCCCGTTCGGGTAAAGGATATTTCATTTCCAGCCACTGGCTGGCTTCCGCTCAGTCGGATTTTATCAAAATTATCTCCTACAAAAGTCCAGTTTCCATTGTTGTCAAAAAGACTGTTGTTGTTGACTGTTGCGTAGGTTTTACTGCTTGCATTTGTTGTAAATTGGATTTCGAAGGTTTGATAAATGCTTGTCTCAGACCTGCCATCCCTTACCACGGATCCACCCCCAGCAATCGTCCAAGCAATGGAGGATGTTCCTGCGAGATCTTCGATTGCCAATTGTTCTGTGGTTTTGCTCGGGGTAGGCTCATCCTTTTTTTCTTTGCAGGAAATCATTCCAATTCCTAACACAGCAATCAATAATAAACCAAGGATGGACTTTTGCATTTTGGGTGAAATTTGGTGTCTGGTAAATTTAAACAATAGGTTGAATAATCAAATACTTTGTTTGATCTTATACTCTTCAACATTGATGTGGTTTTGGCAGAAAGTATATTCTTTGGCATCATTGGAACAAACCAGGATGGTTCTTTCTTTTCCAAATTCCTTCACCATATCCAAATACCAATTTATCCCTCTTTCGTCTAGGTTGGAGGTGGGTTCATCCAACAAAACGAAAGGAGCATCCGAGAAAAAACAAAGACCGATTTTGAGTCTTTGTTTCATGCCTGATGAAAACTGGCTGATCGGCTTGTTTTGATGCTCTTTCAGGAACATGTTCTCCATCATTTTATCGAAGCTGATGTTTTCAATGATTTTTTTGAATTTGAAGTGGAACCTTAAAAGTTCTATCAAAGTAAATTCTTCAGGCAGTTCCAAATAGGGTGCGCTGAGGACCAAATGCCGATAAATTTCAGCATCCGGAATTTGGATTCCCTTCAAAAAATAGGTGATTTTGCCTTCAGTGGTTGGGATCAATCCTGAAATGCATTTTAACAAGGTGGATTTACCCGAACCATTGCTCCCTCTGATAGCGGTTTTTGATCCGGCAGCGAGATCCAAAGTGATGTTTTTGAAAATCCATTCGTATTGGAATCTTTTGGATGCTTCCTGCATCTTGATTTCCAACATGTCTTAATTGATGTATCCTTTCATAACACCTCTTTCGGATGAACGGATGAAGTTCACGATTTCATCTCTTTCCTTGGTAGCGGGCAGATTGACTTCTATTTCCTCTAGGGCGCGACTGTTGTTTAGGCTGTTTAGGAAAAGATACCTATAAACCTCCTGGATATGGCTGATGGATTCATTGGAAAACCCTCTTCTTCTCAATCCCAAACTGTTGACACCGGCATAGCTTAATGGCTCTCTTGCAGCTTTGGTGAAGGGTGGTACATCTTTTCGGACCAAGGATCCACCTGATATCATGGAGTGCATGCCTACCTTTACAAATTGATGAATGGCACTGCTGCCACCTACGATTGCCCAGTCATCCACGGTGACGTGTCCAGCTACCTGCACTGCATTTGCAATGATCACATTGTTTCCGATCAAACAATCGTGTGCGATGTGTACATAGGCCATCAAAAGACAGTTGGCTCCTATTTTGGTCGTTCTTTTGTCAATGGTGCCACGACTAATAGTGACACACTCACGGATGGTGGTATTGTCCCCGATTTCGACAGTAGAATCCTCACCTTGGAATTTTAAATCCTGAGGTATGGCAGAAATGACTGATCCAGGAAAAATTTTACAGTTTTTACCGATTCGGGCTCCTGGATAGATGGTCACGTTCGAGCCAATCCAAGTTCCTTCACCGATCACGACATTGTCATGGATCATGGTGAAAGGATCTATTTGGACTCCGTTTTCCAAAATTGCGCCTTCATGGACATGTGAGAGTTTGTTGATCATGATTCTTTTCTAACGATACTTGCTGTCATAACGGCTTCGCAAACAAGAGTATTGCCGACGTATGCTTCTCCTTTCATTTTAGCGATACCTCTTCTAATGGGAGCCAATAGTTCGCATTTGAATACCAATGTGTCTCCCGGAAGTACCATTTTCCTGAATTTGCAATTTTCAATTCCCAGAAAATAAGTCCAATAATTTTCAGGATCCGGAACGGTGCTCAACACCAATATGCCACCGGTCTGGGCCATTGCCTCTACCTGCAAAACGCCGGGCATAATCGGGTTATTGGGAAAGTGCCCCATGAAAAAGGGTTCATTGATGGTGACGTTTTTTACTCCAGCCACCACGGTTTCATCTAAATAGATGATTTTATCCAAAAGCTGAAAAGGGTATCTATGCGGTAAAATCTCGCTGATCTGGTTGATATCCATCACAGGAGGCAACTTGGGGTCATAATGTGGAATATGGCTTGGTCCTGCCTTTTCCATTGCTCTTTTGATTTTTTTGGCAAAGGCCACGTTTGCAGCATGTCCTGGTCTGGCAGCCAAAATCTGGGCCTTCAGCGGTCTTCCGACCAAGGCCAAATCTCCAACCACATCCAATAATTTATGTCTTGCGGGTTCGTTTTTGTAACGGAGTTCGACATTGTTTAGGATTCCTTCTTTGCGGACTTCAACTTTTTCTTTGTTGAACATTTTGGCCAAATGGGCCAATTCTTTTTCCTCGACGACTCGGTCCACGACCACGATGGCATTGTTGAGGTCTCCACCCCGAATGAGGTTTTGGTTGTAGAGCATCTCCAATTCATGGAGAAAACAAAAAGTGCGGCAGGAGGAGATTTCCGATTTGAATTGACTGATGTCGGTAATGGAAGCATGCTGACTTCCCAAAACTGGTGAATTGTAATCGACCATCACAGTGACTCTGTAATCGTCCAAGGGCAATGCGGCCATTTCCACCTCTCTGGCTGCATCTCTATACGTGATGCTTTCGGGAACTTCAAAAAATCGCCTCAGGGCATTTTGTTCTTCCAGTTCGGCTTCCTCCAAAATCTCAATGAATTTTATGGAGGATCCATCCAAAATTGGAGGTTCTGGCCCATCCAGCTGAATCAATACATTGTCAATCTCCATGCCGACCAAAGCCGCCAAGACATGTTCTACAGTGAATACCCTTGCTCCACTTTGTTCTAAAGTAGTCCCTCTGGAGACATCGACCACATTGTCTACATCGGCATCAATGATTGGCCGACCTTCTAAATCTATCCTTTGGAATTTATAGCCGTGATTGGGGGGGGCAGGCATAAAAGTCATATTGGAAATCACCCCGGTATGGAGGCCTACGCCCGATAAAGTGACTTGTTTTTTAATGGTATGTTGTTTTACCCTCATAGGTATGCAATTCTTACAGAAAATTTTGAAAACGTAAATTTATAGTTTTTTTTCCAGTTCTTTTAATTTGTCTTGAAGCTGGGGCAGATTTTTGAAAACTGCATAGGACTTCAGGAAGCTTTTGAAGTCAAAACCCATGTATCCCAAAATGGTCTGTCCGCTCTTTTCGATGGATTTGCTGATGCCTGTGTTGGCACCGATGTTGGTGTAATCCGCAATTTTTAAATGCCCGACGATTCCGGCTTTACCTCCGATCATACAGTTTTTTCCGATTTCGGTAGAGCCAGAGATTCCTGCCTGCGCGGCGATGACGGTATTTTCTCCGATGATCACATTGTGCGCTATCTGCACCATGTTGTCGATTTTGGCTCCTTTTTTTATGATTGTCGAACCCATGGTGGCCCGGTCTATGGTGGAATTGGCCCCAACACTGACATTGTCCTCTATAATGACATTTCCGATTTGGGGAATTGCTTTGAAGGTACCGTCTTCCATTGGAGCAAAGCCAAAACCATCCGAACCGATCACCACTCCTGGGTGGAATTCACAATTGTTCCCTATTTGACTGTCATTGCAAATCTTCACGCCGGGGTGAAAAATACAATTGTCACCGATGGTGACATTGTCTCCAATATATACTTGGGAATGTATTTTGACATTGTTTCCAATCTTGGAATTCTTTCCAATAGACGAAAAAGCACCTCTGTAAAAACCCTCCCCGATTGTGCTGCTTTCATCCATGTAACAGGGTTGGGTAGTGCCTGTCAGCTGCATTTTTGTGATTTGGGAATAGGCTTCCAATAATTGGGTAAAACCCACATAGGCATTTTTAACCCTGATTAATGTCGGTTTGATGGCTTTATTGGGAGTGAAGTTTTCTGAGACGATGATCGCTGAACAATCTGTCTCGTAAACGTAATTTTCGTATTTCTCATTTGAAAAAAAACTGATTCCACCTGGCTTTCCTTCTTGGATCTTGTCCAGCCTGTTTACTTTTATATTTCCTTCTCCTTCTACCTTTCCATTTATGAGTAAAGCAACCTGATCGATGGTGAATTCCATATTCAATAATATTATTTATAGTCTACAAAGTTAAATTTTTAGCGCGACAGACATAATGTTTTTTGACAATTTTACTCATTGCCTTGATATTTGGAAGGTCGGCGGCTTGGGCCAAATCTATGATTTGACCCTTCTTGGTCAGTATCAAAATCCGTTCCTTGGCCACGTATGCATGGTTGCTGATGGATCCGTGATTGAAAAAATAGGGGAGATCTGATTCATCAATGTTAAGGTTTTTTAAGGTTTTTTCCCTCATTCCCTCCAGCTCTTCCTCTTGGAAGGCATCGTTGCTCAGGTTGATTTTGAATAAATTCCTGTGCAGAAACATCTGGGAAATATTCTTGATTACATAATCATCGTTGTTTTTCCACAGTTTGATCGCACCCCAAATGTCGAAATCATCAAGCGCCAAAAACATCTTGAGAAGTGCGTCTGAGTTTTTGAAATCTTCCAAGGTATAATCATGGTCCAAGAAATGGGTGAATTCCTCGGTTCCCGAAAGCCTAGTTCCAGCTTGTTGCACATGTTTTCCTCGTTTGATCAAATTGATCAGCATTTTTTCGGCGCTGACGGTGGTTTTGTGGAGATAAACCTGCCAATACATCAGCCTTCGGGCATTCAGGAAATTCTCAATGCTGTAAATACCCTTTTCTTCGACCACCAGTTGATCGTTTTTGATATCCATCATTTTGATGATTCTGTCAGCCCCAATGGTGCCTTCAGAAACGCCCGTAAAAAAACAATCACGCTGGAGATAATCCAGTCGATCAATGTCCAGCTGGCTGGAAACGAGCTGATGAAAGAATTTTCTTTCATAAAGATTCTTAAAAATCCGCAGGGCCAAGTCAAGTTGGCCATTGAATTGCCTGTTGAGTAGATCGATCACCAAAAGGGAAAGGGACTCATGTGGAATGTCCTTGAGAAGGCTGAATTCCAGTGCGTGGGAAAATGGACCATGTCCAATATCATGGAGCAAAATGGCAATAAGTGCAGCTTCGTATTCTTTGTCGCTGATTTCGTTACCTTTATTCCTGAGGTTGTCCAAAGTGATGCTCATCAGGTGCATGGCACCGATGGCGTGGTGAAATCTGGTGTGAAGCGCGCCTGGATAGACGAAATCAGTTAAACCCAGTTGTTTGATCCGACGTAACCTTTGAAAGTAGGGATGATCGATGATTGAAAAAATCAATTCACTGGGAATGGTAATGAACCCATAAACAGGATCATTCAATATTTTAGTGCTTTTCAATGTCTTCGACATTTGATTGAACTCAAAAGTAATTATAATTTTAAGAGAAATAAACCAAATTTTATGCAAAAATATAAAATCCTGTGGGCGGACGACGAAATTGATCTTCTAAAGCCCCATATACTTTTTCTCGAGCAGCGAGGCTATGAGATCACGACCGTCAACAGCGGTCTTGATGCCATAGAAATGGTTGAAAATGAAAATTATGACGTAATATTTTTGGATGAAATGATGCCGGGCATGACAGGCCTGGAGACTCTTCAACAAATCAAACTGACAAAGGCGCATATTCCAGTCGTGATGATCACCAAAAGTGAGGAAGAACACATTATGGAAGATGCCATTGGAGGTAAAATAGCAGATTACCTCATCAAACCGATAAATCCCAACCAAATACTTTTGTCGGTTAAAAAAATCCTACAAAACAAACAGCTGATCTCCGAAAAGACCAACCTTTCCTACCGACAGGATTTCAGGAACATCAGCATGGCCTGTGATGAAGCCACCTCCCATCAGGAATGGACGGATATCTACAAAAAGATAACGTATTGGGAATTAGAGATCGATAAGACCGAAAACAAAAGTATGCGGGAGGTTTTGGAAACCCAAAAAATCGAGGCAAACGCTGCATTTGCAAAGTTTATCAAGGCCAATTACATCGATTGGATCAATGATCCAAAGGTGGACAAACCCATTTTGTCCCATAAATTGATGAAAGAAAAGGTTTTCCCACACATTGTTCCGGGTAAACCCCTGTTTTTTGTAGTGATTGATAACCTCAGATTGGACCAATGGGAGGTTCTGGAGCCTCTGATAAATGAATATTTCATTACCAAAGAGGAAGGTACTTATTTCAGTATTTTGCCAACGACCACAGCATTTTCAAGGAATGCATTGTTTAGCGGCATGATGCCTTCGGATATGGCGAGGTTTCATCCAGATCTTTGGGAAGGCGAGGATACCGACGAAGGAAAAAACAACAATGAGGAGGAGTTTTTGGGAGAGAATCTTCACAAAAATAAATTGAATATCAAGTTTAGTTACCATAAAGTGCTTCAGGTCCATCAGGGAAAAGTAATATTAGACCAGTTTCACAATTTATTGACCAACGACCTGAATGTGGTGGTCTATAATTTTGTGGACATGATGTCACATGCCCGGACCGACATGAAGATGATCCGAGAATTGGCACCTGACGAATCCGCTTACCGTTCCTTGACCAAAAGTTGGTTTGAGCATTCCACTCTTTTTGACCTCTTCAAAAAAATCCATGATGTGGGAGCAGAAGTGATCGTGACCACCGATCACGGCACGAAGAGAGTAAATCGACCCTACAAAATCATCGGGGATAAGAACATCACCACGAACCTGAGATACAAACAAGGCAAAAATCTAAACTTTGAAAGTGGTAAGGTCTTCGAGATCCATAGACCGGAAGATGCCAAACTCCCAAAATTTAATGTCTCGACAAGTTATGTTTTTGCCGTAGAAGATTATTTCTTTGCATATCCAAACAATTACAATTATTACGTAAATTACTACAAGGATACATTTCAGCACGGCGGTGTATCTTTGGAAGAAATTATTTTACCGGTAGTCCACTTGGTGCCAAAGAAAAATTAATTTGAAAAATATTTATTGTCAAGATATTGAAGACCTTCCTGAGGTTGCCAAAAAGCTCGTTGAAATTTGTAAAAATCAACCGATCTGGGTGTTTAAGGGAAGAATGGGGGCAGGCAAAACCACGCTCATCAAGGCAGTCGGAGAAGTTTTTGGGATACATGAATTGATCTCAAGCCCAACTTTTTCGCTTGTCAATGAATATCAAAATGATCTGGGTGAGATTTTCTATCATTTCGATTTTTACAGAATCGAGGATCCTACCGAAATTTTGGAGGTTGGGATCGATGAATATTTCTTTAGTGGACATTATTGTTGGATAGAATGGGCGGAAAGAATTCCTGAATATATTCCAGAATCTTTTATGCTGATCAATATTGAGACGGAAGAGGAAGGCGGGAGAAAAATTACCATACATCAAATAGAAAATGGGAAAGATCATGGTTGAGGTGACCGAAGCGGTAGGGGTATATCCAAAAGAAGCAGTGGCAAAAGTGAAAAAATCCAAAAATTCACTCCTCATCGGATTGCCCAGAGAGACAGCTGCCCAAGAAAAGCGGGTACTGTTGACCCCTGAAGCGGTCTCACTCCAGGTAAACAACGGCCTTAAGGTGTTGGTCGAAACACT
>NZ_JAUSPP010000050.1:0-56659 GCF_030656585.1 Rhodonellum sp. | reverse complement strand
CGGCAGGAATCTGTCCACGTTTCGAAAGTTGCGTGACAGAAAGGCCATGGAAGTCGCTGAACATCTTGGCATCAAGGAAGCGACCTATACCAAATATGAAAGAGGGGAAAGCAAAATCAACATTGATCTGATCCAAAAAGTTGCTGAATTTTTAAATGTGGATCCCCTTCAGATCGTTACCTCCCATCCAGGTTACGTTATTGAAAACTTGACAAATTCCAACGTTGCCTTTAATTCTGGTAGAGTTAAAGCAAACTACGCTGACAAAAATCAAGTCGAGGTCATGATGAAAATGATGGAGACGATGATGCAGATGATGCAGATGAATGAGACCATTAAAAAGATTTTGGAGGGAAAGAATTAATTGAGAAATCAATTTTTTTACCGGGGTTTATTTTTTGAACAAGAAATTTTAATTTATCAAATTTTGTTTGTTACTTAACATATATGTGAATAAGTTTGCAACAATTACCCTAAGTAGGGAGTTTACTTATCAAAGAGTTAAATTTTATTCAGTGACATTTGAAGATGATGTGAGTGAAGCGGATAAATTCTTTGAAAAAATGGAGCAATTTGCCGCAGAAGAGGATTCTTCCAGATTTATCGCTCTTTTTGAAGAAATAGGTAATCATAGAGGTGCAAAAGAAAGGTATTTTAGAAAAGAAAATGCTTTTGATGCCTTTCCACCTAAAAACAAAGAGATTAAAGAGCTTAAACTTGATGCATTTGAACCTATTGACAACTGGAGGTTATATTGTCTTCGATTGTCTGACACTATTGTGGTATTATTTAACGGAGGAATAAAAACTACTGATAAGGCATTGGAATGTCCTCAAGTATCTCCATTTTTTCGTCAGGCTGAAAAATTAACAAAAATGATTGATGAAGCTATCAAAGAAGGTGATATAAGAATTCTATCAGACGAATTAAAAATCAAACCAAAATTTGAATTAATGTTATGAACAATAAACCTAAGACATCTGCATTTGAAAGGTTGAAAGCAAAGGTTAAACCTCATGATAGAGAATTTGCTTCAATAACCTTGGATATTGTAGACCAAATTTACGACATATTGGAATCGAAGGATTGGTCTCAAAAAGTGTTGGCTGACAAGATGGGAAAAAGAGAATCCGAAGTCAGCAGATTGCTCAGCGGAATACATAATCTTTCTATTTTGACTTTGGCCAAGATTCAAGTTGCATTGGGAGATACTATTATTTGTACTCCTAAGCGGTACAAAACAATTACTGCCGCACAAACTTCGATTATACCAGAAATACCTTCTTCGACTTATACGGCTAGTAAAAAGGTAGAAATGGGTGAAAGTAATTATGCCATGGCAGCATGAAAGTAATTCCTGATAAAATACATCTCATGGATCTGAGGGTTTTGGAGTTTTCTTTTAAAAGCATGGATGGAGGAGATAATTCAACCAAGCAAAATCCAAGTCTCGAAATTGGAATGCAACATACAATTTCACCAGAGGAAAAAAGACTTACTTTTATTTACGAAGGGAAGTTGGAAATTAGAAATACCGACAATGAAATGCTACATTCAGCTCATTTCAAATGCAAATTTCTAATAGAGGTAGAAAATTTGGAAGAATTTAATGTAGTTGAAGAGGGTGATGTAAAATATGATGCTATTATTGGGTTGACTTGTACAGGTATTACCTATTCTACCCTAAGAGGTATCCTTTTTGAGAAATTATCAGGTACACCCTTAGAATATTATACCTTACCGGTAATAGATCCAAAATCCCTATTTAATTAATTTTTTAGCGCCATTCAGATCCACGGGAAACCGGAAGTCGTCAACACCTACCAAGGAAGTCAGTATACATCTTCAATTTGGATAGCTTACCTTGAAAAAGAAGAAATAAGGGTGACCATGGACGGAAAAGGCCGGGCCTTGGTCAATATCTTTATCGAAAGATTCTGGAGATCCATCAAATATGATTATACCTACTTGAACCCCTGCGATGACGGGTATGAGTTGGCAAAAGGTCTACAAAACCAGATGGCATATTACAACCAAAAGGTCCATCATACCACAAAGCAAAAACCGGATGAAATGTATTTAGGGACAACCGAAATAGTAAGATAACCAAAAAGTAATGAACAAATAAATTAACTTAGCAACTGAGAATTTTGGTCCAACAAATGGGGAGTGTTATAGTGTTATAATTTATCCATATGACCAAATAATAAAGTGGCAAGAAAATATCAACAAAAACCTGAAATTAAAGAAGAGTGCCGATGACATTGTTGCAGATAGTTTTTGGACCGACTTTAAATTATCATTTGGAATGTTATTAGTTTATTTTGCATTTGGACTTAGACTAGCAATTACGACTAACAAATTGAAGAATGAAAAAAACAAGGCATAATCGAGGTACTGTCTTAAGTAGCAAGTGATTTGTAGATTTTTTCTTAAATTTATATTAGGGAAAAGAGGGCTTCAGGCGATTCTTTGCACGGAAGTTCATCTACTGTAGGGCTGATTATTTTCAGTCCTACTTTTTATCTTCTTCGGAGCAAAGCTAAAATAGGGACTTAAGCTCATCATTTTGGTTGTCTTTTGATAATTTTTCCGTCAAAATTTTGGTTGATATATTACAAAATTTACGGTAGCGGTCCACTTTTCTAATATTGATGCAAATTCAAGCTATAATTTTAATTACTTCCTGGATTCGTACCTAAGTATCCTCCCACCATATATTGATATTTTCCTTTCCTACTACTTCTTCAAGCAATTTTAGTACCCAAAATAATTCTGATGTAATCGAGTAATGAATTTTACTCGTACCCAATAAACTGAATTGAAAATACTCAGAACGTAAGAATATTGTTCCCACAACTGAAAGCATGAGCCTAGCCACCTCTTGTAGCACAAACACATCCTCCCAAAAAGTTTGTAATTTAGGATTGACATCGACATGTTCATTATGAACGATGTACTTATCTCTTATAATTTTTAGATCGTTGATTTTGCTTTTAATTAATTCAGTGTCAAGAATAGATTTTAAATATTCAAATAAATCTTCTTGGCTTTTTATAATATTACCTTGGAATGGAATCCCTGAAATTTTTTGAAGCTCATTAAAGCTGTCTAAATAATCCAATTCATAAGGAAATTCACCGCTTAAAAATGCCTCTGAATGTAGAAGTGATTGAAGGCTTCTCACCAAATATTTTTTGTTTTTACTCTGAGCATCATAGATTTTAGACAAGCTTAATATCACCATGTTCTCCGAAGCACTTTGTAAATATGCTAAATTTTTAGCCTTATTGCTGTCCTTAAACTTATTGATCAAATGTGCATGTTCCCCAATCGTCCTAAAAATGAAATAGTGTCGCTGCGCCATAAAGAGATCATTGGCCAAACCCTCTTCAAAAAAAGATTTCAATTCCATATTTATCTTAAGTTGGATTTTTGCTCAATTCACAAAATTAATTTCTAGGCCGTACCCTTTCCTGGATTCTCTCCTTGATTTCCTCATAAATATTCACTTCAATATTTTCGGGGATTTCCAAAGTCACTGCCAATGCATAGGGAACCTTTTCCCAATTTTCCATTCCAGAAGCATCTTTCCTACAATTTACTTTAATGGTCAAATAATTATCTTCTATCAATACATCAGCGCTTTCACCACGGAGAATCTGGTGTTGAACAGTCCCTTTGCTGCTTTGGTTTAAATCATAAGACTGACCTTTAAGTCCTAAGGATTCATTCTTCATTAAATTCTCCATGTATAAATGTGCCTTCCTGTATCTATTGGACAGGACATTGATCGGGGAAAACCAGGCTAGTGTTGCCACCAATTTCTTTTCCATAACCTTGCCCGAAAGGGATGGTGGCAATGGGAATTTAAACTCATGTGCATTTTCACCATCTTGTGCACACAAACTCCCTGTTCCAATTAAAGTTACCCTTCCTTCTGTACAGTCCAACACCCTTTCCCCATTTACTCCACCATATCCAATGAAAGGTGATACTCGTCTTTTCACCCCATTTGACGGGACAGCTGGGAGCTCTTTCACAATATTTTTTATCAGATCGGCCTCTTCCCCCCATGATGCACCATGCACAAGAAGTGTTTTAATTACCAAGGCAAAATAATTTTCGTCAATTTTTTTATCTTCATCACCGGTGCTATTTAATTCCAGCAACACTTCATATAATTGACCTGCCAAATTTGTGGTAAGGGCAGCAGCATTACTTGTCCCGCAGGTATAAACAACATGGTTGAATTGTCCGGAATGTCCAGGCCAAGCGACCTTATTCCCGGGTGGCACGTTCCATTCTGCTGGGTCCATTTTAAATTTTGTATGAAGGGGATTCATTTGTATAGGAGCCTTGCGGAACAAGCTTCTTCCTCCGGGCATTAAAATCTCCGGTTTAATACTCTTATTGTGCCCCAGTCCAAAACGGCTGTGGGGGCTTACCAATCCATGCAAGATGAAAAGATTCCGCTTTTGCAAAAATTGCGCTTGGCTGAAATCAACTTCGGATGCATCCTGGTGGATAGATCCTACTGTAAGCACATTGAAACCATCCGCGGGAGTAAGGATCTTGCGGCTATAGTTATTGTCGACCAATATTTTTAACAATTCAAGCTGAATCTTTTCCGGATCGGTTTTATCGAATTTATCAGGTGGTATGGGAATGCAAATATCATCGGTTGAATTTCCTGCACTGACTATAATACTCCCAAGATAACCAGTCCAATAATTTAGCCCAAGAACTGACTTCCAATAGGTAAGGTCGAAAAATATCTCCAATTGAAATATTGATGATTTTCACTTCCGGAGCTGTAGGCGCTTCTCCACCCTCTCCCACTAACATTCTTTTTACCGCCCTATGGAATAAATCTATAGGTAAGATATCATCGGGAAAATATTCACTACCCATTTTGTTGGCTTTCATGACAGGTCTAACATAAATGGGCCTAACCAACTTATTTTTATTGTCACTTAGATCTCCGTTGAGAATCAGAGAGGCCATTGATGTTCCGTGCTTTCTGCTTCCGATTTCGTATGTGGCCTCATAATTATCCGGGTCATCAATCATTAGTTTTCCCTCCAATGCTGGATGATGTGACAATGGCATTCCATCTAATAAAGCAATTACCGGGTTTCCAAAAGTCTCCTCACCTTCATCACTCTCCGGATACTTTTCTAATTCCCCATCAATCTTCCTTTCCGGTAATATAACCTGCCCTACCGGTCTGAAATACAATACTTGGGAAGCTTTCAGAAATTTAATATCGGTATTTTCGGTGAGGTCATCAAATGCAGAAATGGGGGCTTCGGCGATACATGCCAGATAGTGGATGGCTCTTAAGTCAACTATTGAGTCCTCCAATACTTGTCCTTTATGCGCTTCCAATAAGCGCCTGACTTCTTTAAGGCCTTTCTCTCTTTTTGGAGAAGATTCGGGATATGCAAATTCAATTTCAAATTTCACCCATTCCTCTCCCTGTTGTTTTAACTCTAAAATATATGTCTCAAGCCCTGTATCCCTAATCCTGTCTAAGATAGAATAAGGCCTTACATCCCGCAGTTGGCCAAAAAATTGTTTGAATTTTGCCAATCCTTTTTCAAAATATTGCTTTTCATCAGGCTGTATATAAATATTCCATAGACGTTGTAGATCTTTGAGTGCTTTTTGGTTAGCCAGACTTACAAATATCCTTCCTGGCACTGGCTTATCGCTCTCTGCTGCGAAAAAATCATCTGCAGGAAACTCCGTTTCATATTCCTTAAGAAAATAAAGATCCGGAACTTTATTGACTGCTATAAAAAAATCTTCTACTGAACCGGCAAGTTCAAAAACCAGCATGAGCTCTGGAAAAGTACCTGTAGGCGTCGGCCCAATTGCCAGCGATTGATTCTGCAAAGTTTTTTGTAATTGGACCCATCTAGGTCCAATTCTTTGAATTTGTTCCTCCCTTGTGGGAAGTTTTAATTTAAAAGGAAAATTATCTTTTTTCTTTCGGTCTGCAATAATGGGTTTAGGGAAGATCAGAAGGGGTTTTTTGTTCATCATTTGGATTATATTTAAAAGTAAGCTGATTCAAACATTCATCAACAATCCTCTTAACATCGATATCCGGCAGGGAAAGGATATACCTTCTTTGGATATCAAGCATGAAATCTTCAATTTCTGAAAAACTTAAGCCTTCCAATTTTTTGGCGAGAAATGCATGGGGGTGTTGCAAAGTATATTTAACCTGATTTTCAAATTGCTTTAACCAAACGTTGATCATTTGTTTATTTGGCTTATTTAATTCCAATCTTACCTGGAACCTTCTCCATACCGCCCTATCCAGGAGTTCGGGATGATTGGTTGCTGCCACTGTAACCACATAAGAAGGCAAGCGGTCAATCTGAAGCAAAAGCGAACTGACCACCCTTTTGATTTCACCCGTTTCATGTGTATCCCCTCTTTCTTTTCCTATCGCATCAAATTCATCAAAAAACAAAACACACTCCTGTGTACGGATAAAATCAAACATGGCCTTCAACCTAGATGCTGTCTCTCCCAAATAGCTCCCTATTATCCCATCATATCGAATCACATAAAGGGGAAGCATTAAAGCGCTGGCTATGGCTTCTGCCAAAGACGTCTTCCCGTTTCCGGGAGCACCGGCTAGGAGAATCCTGTTGCGTGGTTCCAAATTATAAGACCTCAAAAGATCACTCCGGTGCTGCTCTTCTACAAGATCAGTGATGCTTTTCCTATTTTCATTTGTCAGGATTACATTATCCAGACTTTTTTGTGGATGCACCCTAAACAGAAAGTTATCAAGCTTTTCGCTTAATAAACTGCCAGTATTTCTTGGCGTATTGGAAGGATTTCCAGGTGAATTGCGCAACACACTTTCCAACTGACTTGCCAGTACATGATGCTGTTTGTGTTTTTCTTCGGCGATGATAGATTCGGCAATTCTTTTGAAAAGCCCCGTATCACCGGAACTTCCAGCCTTCACTAATTTCACCAACAAATCTGCTCTCGCCATTACCTTCATTTTTCTAAATACTACCCAAAATAACAAAAAAAAGGGTTCTAAATTTTTGAATCCTAAAAATTTCCCCTTTTTACCGTAAAATTAAAAGATCGTTCAACTTAACTGAAAAAAATAACAAAAGAAATACCTCCAGTAGGGTATCTTTTTCTCGAATTTGAATGCATCTCGAAAACGACAGCAATTGGCAGACTTTCTTTGATTTGCCAATGCATTCAATGAATAACACTGCGTGCGAATACAATCTCCTATTTCATAAGAATTTGCAACCATTGACAAGCAGCCTACGTGGTAAACTTCCCCGATCACTCGTACGTACAATGCCATAATACAAAATTCCCGAATGAACTTTGAAAAAAAAAGTATACTAAATCTAGCATTCTGAAAATCCCCAAATCCCTTTACTGAGAGAAGATTTTTTTCAATTTGATAATTTTCTGAAATGTTAGATTTTATTTAAAAAAGAAGGGCGACTCGCAAACATGCCGAAATTGTTAAGAATATATGATACTGCTTTATTAGCCAAATAAGCTTTTATTTTCTGAATTGTTAAAAATGATTTGAAAATTACTTAAAAAATACCCTAGAATGGGTATTTTTTCATATCAACGAATGGTTTATATTTGAATACTTAATCTCAAAAAAATATTTATTAAATAGGAGGACAAAGGTTAAAAATATTAAAAAATAGATTATTTCATGAGCAAAAGAAATGGTCCCACGGCGAAAAAAACAAATATTTAAGCAAATTGAGGATTTTACTGACAAAATTCACATTGCCTATGGATTTATGCTTTTATAAAAATGAGCCTTGTAATCAAATTGCTGTCAGATTTAATTCACCAATAGAAATATTTTGAAATTTAAATTAATAGTTTTATATATTTTACAATGCCTAATTTAAATGAATATCCTATTTTGGATTATCCATAATTTTCAATAATTATATTAACACTTTATTTATTAAATAAAAGAATAGAAGTTGATTCTGGAAAAAATTAATATAAAATCCTACTAACTTAATTCAAAAAAAATCTGAATATATTTAATGACAGACATTATAAAAGATTTGTTCCAATCCGTTAACGAAAGAGTTAGAAACAGAGTATTTGGATCTTTTTTGATTTCTTTAATTTTTTGGAACTGGAAGCCTATTTTATTAATTTTATCATCAAATAGATCAATTGAATACACAATTGATTTAATAGATGATTCTGAGTACTTTAATTTTTGGAATATTCTTGTCATACCAATTGGAATTTCCATTTCCTATTCTTTGGTAATACCCTTTTTGAGTTTAATGATTGCAATGTTAATTAAATGGCCAGAAACTAGATCAATTATTGCTGCTTCTGAAATAAAAGAAGCTCAAAAAAAAGAAGAAGCAAAAATAGCTCACTGGGATCACAAAATTGAAATTGCTAAAGCGGGAGAAATGACTATTTCTGATCTCAATGACAGAATTGAATATTTGGATAAGTCAAATAAAGAATATATTGAACAAAACGAAAAATTAAGGGGGATTTTTAAATCCGTAGAATCAAAGAATATTAATCTAACTGCCCAAATGGACCACATTCGATCCATTTATTCAAAATATACTCTCGATTTAATTACATCGAGATATTCCGATCAAGAACAAATTCATATTTTAAACGCACTTAGTTCATTGCAAAATAAGGACACTTATCTTCATGACATAAAAAATGAAGTAAAGAATGATTTAGTCCAATTCAAGATGGTTGATAGAAATAAGAATCTTGGAAATAATAAGGAAGAATATTTCCTGACTGACTTTGGAAAAATGTTTATTTCTCATGTTTTAAATTCACAAAAAAATGTTAAATAATTTCTTTAGAATAAACCTTCCATATGGTATTGCCCCGAATGAAAATGGAGAGTGGATGGCCTTTAACCGAGAATATATGCCTCTAGGTTATAATAGTATGGTATATAAAAAACAACCTGGAAAGAGTTACCAAGAACACCCAATTTACACAAAATACAAGGGTTTAACAGAAAATTTTTTATTATCCATTGTTGATGATCCAAATGATATAAAAAAAGACAATGATGGTAAAATAAGATATGTTTTTCTCTATAATGATTCCACAAATCCAACAAACCAATCTGGGAAAATAAAAGACAGTTGGAAAAGTTATTTTTTAAAATTAGAAAAACTTTCCCAGTTATCAATTTAAATATATTGTATGTTTTATTTAATCCCAACCAAAAGAGGCCTAGGAGTAGAATTTTGGGGTTCATATAATGACCTCTGTACTATTTACGAAGTAATATCTACGTTATGGGACTTAGAGATACAAAAAACTACGGCTGAGAATATGTTAAGTGATTTTCTTTTTAATATCCGGCACGCCTATCAAGGAGATCATTTCACTAGAACGTCTAGTCATTTTCTTTCGGATAGTGTTCCATCCTTCGGGTTCCAGATTTCCTGGGTACAGCTTATTTTTGTGATTTCCTTTATCAATAGCGAGAAAACAAAATATCCAAAAAATAAATTGCTCGAAGGAATATTGCTTCAAATGGAATATTGGGTGGAAACTGCTCTTGTCTCATTCGATAAAAAGGTAGGAATGTTAATGCAAACCTTCATTGGACAATCAATAGATGGAGCAAATCCATTTATTTACTATTACATGAGGAGAATCAATGCTGAATTTTTTGGCCTAAAGGGAGGTAAAAAAGGTTTTAAAGATCTCCCAGAATTAGTGTCATGGGGAATTAAAGGAACCAAAGGTTATAATTTACTCAAGATAGAAATAATAAAATCCGCAATAAAAATTGGATGTGACCCTATTGAATTAGACTTAGATGAAGACCAAAATATTTATTCTATTCAATGGTGAAAGTAAATTATACAAAATATCATCTTACACCAAATCGATAAATATTTGCAATCCGAATACACACTCCTTATCTGTTAATTTAACAATAATAACTATGAGGTTTAACAAAATAATTCTTTTGATTGTATTATGAAATCTCTTCCAAATGTAAATTTAATCAATATGCCAGCTTAATCATTTAAATCCTCCTTGGCTAATGAAACAAAAAACTCCTACCCTATTTGATTCTATAAATGAAAAATTTTCTCGGCTTTTATAATTAGAGACTTTCTAGATTTTAAGTAAACCCCATCAAAAATGAAAATCTTAAGGTTACAATCCATCGGTATAGATGTCAGAAAATGGCAGTTTTTTTTATTAGGCGAAGGATATCCTTTAAGTGTTGATGGTAAATATGGCCCAATTACAGAAAGAAAGACCAAGGCTTTTCAGGTTGAAAATGGATTGAACCCTGATGGTGTAGTGGGCCACAAAACTTATATGATCGCTTTTGAAAGGGGATTGCCGTTTTTGTCCGATCCAAATGATTCCTCCGAGACTGGCATCAATTGGCCTCCAAAGCCTGATTTCCCCTTTTTAGCGAATACAAAAAGCAGACAAAAACATTTTGGCAAGTTTAATTTTGAAGACGCAGGTATAGGAGATGAAATAAGAATCACCTGCAACTGGCCTTCGGATAATATCATCTCTATTCACATTCCCGCTGTCAAACACCTGACAGGAGGTCCAAAAAGTGGAAATATAAGGTTTCATAAAAGAGCGGCACCTCAGCTACAAGGATTATTTGAGGCATGGGAGAACGCCGGGCTTATGGACCTTGTGGAAACATGGGGAGGCTCCTATTACCCCAGGTATATCAGAGGAAGAAAGCCTGTTTTAAGCAACCATTCCTTTGGAACGGCATTCGATATTAATGTTGCATGGAATGGTTTGGGACATACGCCTGCACTTGTTGGGCAAAAGGGCAGTGTGAGAAAATTGGTTCCACTGGCCAATAAATTTGGCTTCTATTGGGGTGGGCATTTCAATTCCCGACTTGATGGGATGCATTTTGAGGTTGCACGACTTTTTCCGGAAGACCGTTTTTGATGCAATCAATTTTAATGAGAATGCCAAATTTCCAATGAATTAAGGGATAAAATATATCCGATTCTGGATTTTTTCTACCTCTCTTTATTTGTATAATCTTGAATCTACTTAATCTTATAATACATGGAAAATCATTTTTTTGCCATTGATGTAGAAACCGCAAATGCTGATTACAGCAGTATCTGTCAAATTGGAATTGCTGAATTCATGAATGGAGATTTAATAGGATCCTGGAAAACCTACGTGAATCCGGAACAGTATTTTGATGAGTTTTTTACCTCGATTCATGGAATTGATGAAGAGAAAGTTCAAAATGCCCCAAAAATTCCAGAAATAATGGAAGAGGTTTCCAAAATGCTGAAAGGTCATAAGCTTATACACCACATGCCATTTGATCGTTGCTCCCTAAACCGGGCATGTGAAAATTATCTTCTGAACCATTTGGATGTAGACTGGATGGACTCTGCCAAGATGGTCAGGAGGCATTGGAGTGAATTTTCAAGCAAAGGATATGGCCTTGGGAAAATTTGTGGTCATCTTGGAATTAATTTTACAGCCCACGATGCTTTGGAAGATGCGATAGCGGCAGGAAAAGTGGTATCCCATATTCTTATAGCCAGCAATATTACTCTAGGAAACTGGTTAATAAAAATTGAAAAACCCATAACACCAAGGACCTATGGGGGAACTTATGTAAGTTTTAAAACGGACGGAAATCCAGAAGGTCCATTGTATGGGGAATCCGTGGTATTTACTGGTACCCTATCACGTCCGAGAGCTGAAATGGCTCAAATAGCAGCTCATGCAGGTTGCAATGTATCGGATGGAGTGAACAAAGAAACAACGATTTTAGTGGTAGGTTTTCAAACTGCATACAGGTTGGCTGGATACGATAAAAGTTCTAAACAGAGAAAGGCTGAATTATTAAAAGGGAAAGGTCAATCCATTCAAATTTTTTCCGAAGAGGATTTTAAATGGATGGCAGATTTGCAGTAATGAATTAATTACTAGACAGAGCCGGTTATTTCACCCCACTAAAGCATATTTTTTTAATTGTGGATATTTTTAACAAAAATTTGAGATTTATACCATTAAAATTCAACTCTTTGATGTCCAAATTTAAAGTTTTAAGCCTTTAAATTGAAAAAATAGTAAATATATATTTACTATAAGAAAGTAATTACCGTACTTTCGAAAAGAAACCCTCGGCAGATGCCGAGGGTTCTAAAAGAAACAAAATTAATTTCACTTGTTTCTCCTTCTGATTTGGTCAATGTGATTGATTGAAGCAATCAATCCGAAGATAACAAAACAGAAAAATGAAAACTCCATGTACTGCATGCGTTTGTTCATTTAAATGAAATATGATAGAGAAGACCGATTGCCGTCGGTCTTTTTCTATTTGGGATTTTCCCGAAAACTAATTATACAAATGTCATCAAAAAATAATAAAAACAGGGTAATATGAAATTTATTAACCATAAGTATTGAACCTGGTCTAAAATCTATTTAATTCCTTTACAATTAACATCTTAAATCATAGTAATTAATTCTTATATTTAATTATTTGGTGATTCTGACGGGGGTAAATTTTTTTTAATATTTTTCAACATTAAATTATTCTTAGGATATCCATTACCTTTTATTTTCATGCCTTTCATTTCCAGATTTTTGACAGCACTTTTGCACAATCTAAATGGAATTTTACTACTTTTAAATATATTATCTCGATTATCATCACTAAATTTATATATAAAAAATCTGGTATTTGCTCGGAAAAATCTTTCCATCCATCCAAAGCATTCGGATATACCTCTACTCATTGTCTCCACCCGTCCAACTAAATATTTTCTGAACCAATGAAATGTGGTAGGATTGTTTAAAACTCACCACCATGAGACACTATACCACCGGAGAGATGGAATGCCTGTTGGACCTGTTTGCGAAAAGTGGCACAAGCCAGTGTATAGGCCTCTTATATAGTCGGCCGCAATTATGGTTAAAAATATTTGAATTTTTCGGTAATGAAAAAAAGAACAATTGCCACAAAAGAAAAGCTTAAAATCCTGGAAGAGGAGAAGAAAAATGGAATCCAACCTACCCTAAACAAGCATGGGATTTATCCGGCAACTTAAGACAGCTGGAAAAAGAAAGTTGGATGTATGGGAGAAACGAGGTTTTAGCATGGCATAACCTCGGTTCATTTATAGGAAATCAGCCAAGATTGAATTTGATTTTGAAGGAAGTACAAACAAGTGCCTCATCACCGCATTCACACCCTGAACAGAGGTGTCAGCGAATTTGCCCCCCCCGATCATCACCCAACCCGCCAACTTGCAATTTGAGGAGCCCGCGGCAGGCGACGGGAATCAACAAATCAACGGGCTAAATATATTGGTCCCTTTTATTGTTGCAAATCCAGGTACCAGCACCAGCGATGCAATAGACCTTTAAACCAAAATCCTGTCATTTACATTTGCCAGGCAAGCGACTTGGTGTTTGATTCACAAAAAGAAAGTTTGCTGTACAACAGGAGTTGCGTTTAAAATCGAATGTTCATATTCCTTTACCTTTTATCCGTTTAAGGCGCTATTCTTCTTAAAGGTTGAATTTTAAACTTACATTTGGGCAGAATAGAAAAAAAGACTAATGAAAATCGTTATTACAGGCGCAACAGGCGTGTTAGGCTCACATATTATGTATGAGGCATTGACGCATTTTATAAAAAATTCAATCACAGGAAAACTGTTCTTGATCACCCGAAATAAAGGCAAAATTAGCGCAAAAGACAGAATAAACGAGCTGCTGTCCAGTAGCTATACCCCTGCAATAGTGAAGGAACAGGGCTTGGAAAAACTGCATGAATATCTTGAAGTCATTGATTCCGATTTGTCTCAAATACAGGATGCGTATTCGGACAAGATAAAAGATGCCTATTTTATACATTCTGCGGGCTATGTAAATCTTTCAACAGATGAGGAGCAGCGAGAAAAAATATTTGAAGAAAACACCTCTATCACCAAAGCAATATTCAACACTTTTAGTCCCTTTATCAAGAAGTTCATTTATATCAGTACCGCTTTTGCTTCTGGAGAAAGAACCGGCATCATAGACAATGATTTTCATAATTTAAAATTTAAACCTACGCACCGAAATGCGTATGAAAATGCCAAATTTGAATCTGAAAATTTTGTCGTTGAACAGTGTTTGTCTATTGGATTGCCCTATCAAATACTAAGACCGAGTGTCATTGGCGGTAAAATGATTGGGAAAGAAAGCAATTTTTTTATCCCTAAATTCATGGTTTTTTACCTTTTGGCAAAGTTTTTTCACCTGACCGCCAACAGAAGTCCTGAACAGGAAAATGTGCGTTTTATGGTGAATGACACGACAGGATTAAATATTATTCCCGTAGATTATGTGGCAAAAGTAATCCTAAGCACCTTTCAACGCGACGACATCAAGCAACTCAATATCGTCAACCATACGAGTTTTAATATTGTAAAAGGTTTGAAATTAATTATGAAAGAAGTGGGTTACACAAACTTTTCTATGGTGCCAAATACCTTGGATTTTAACTATGTGAATGCGATTGAAAAAATGTATTACGAAAGCATTGGTAAACATTTAAAACCTTATTTCATTTCAGAAGCAAATGAATATGATACCACCTTGTTGAATTCTATTTTAGAAATCCCGAAAATAGACGCAGAAGCATTGACAAATATGATTCGATATGCACGTATTCATAATTTTAAAGATATCAATGTGTAATTCATGCTGTTTTAAAACTGTTTTTTTTTGCGAATACCTTTACAGGATTGGGATATATATCCCAAAATTTTAACCCCATATGACTCTGGGTCAAAAACCAGCAGAATTTTCCACCTCACCTACCACAGGGAACATTCCAAAATCAGCTGTTTTGCTGAAATTGATTTCCAATATTTTTCTTAGGCTAGATTTATTTTTGCGGCTTATCAAAACCTTTTTCAATTGCATTTAAATTTGCCTTCTTCCCTATTCTGTATTTAAGCAAGAAAATACTGACTATTATCGTGGTAAATATACCCTGTTCGGGGTATATTTTAAATGGTGAGAAGTTTGTAGGTTTGAACCGTAGGATAAATCCATTTTAAGAGGAATTTTAACTGAAATAGGTAAACTGATTAAATATCATTCTTCCTTTAATCATTTTCGAAAGGTCGATAAATTCCGGAAAAAGCAAATATTAGACTGAATTTAATCAAGGAATATATGGCATTTTTTGGTGACATTTATAGTGGTAGCAAGCATTTGTGATATTGGTGGGGCCTAAGAAAGGTTCGTTTAAGCACACCAATAATATACAGAAAAATTAAATGTAATATGAAGATAAAAAAAATAGAAGTTGAAAATTTTCGATTACTGAAGGTTTTCTCAATGGACCTTGAAAATGAACTTTCTCTTGTTATCGGAAAAAACAATACAGGGAAGACTTCTATTCTGTCAGTTCTTAATAAATTTATAAATGAGAAAAGTAAATTTTCTTATGATGATTTCAATATTGATTTCAAAAATGAATTAGAAGGTTTAATTAAGTCGCCCGATGTTCCAGACGAATTCCTACCCAAAGGCATTAAGCTGAAAATTTATATTGAATATAACGACACTGATGACTTATCTAATGTTAGCAGAGTATTGATGGATTTAGACCCGGACAATAATAATATTGTTTTAGGTTTTGAGTTCACTGTAATCTATGATGATTTATTAAAAATAAAAGCAGACTATGCAGTCTTCGAAGCAAGTGAAAATGGCAAAAATGTAAAGAGAAATGAATATAAGCCAAGGAATCTAAAAGATTTTTTAAAGCAAAAATTAGAAGCTTATTTTAAAATTCATAAATTCTCTTTTGAATACGATACAGCTACAAACAAGATTACCGATACTAAACCAATTGATCTTGTTACTGAAAACATTGATTTAAGGGACATCATCAGCTTTAAGTACATAAGTGCAAGAAGAGATGTGACAAATAAAGAAAAGGAAAACACACTCTCAAAACAAACCTCTAGCCTTTATAAAAAAAAAGAAAATAGTAGCGATAAGACCCAGGCTACAGAAGATTTCAAAGACCAGCTTTCGGAAACCGACAGTACCTTAAGCGATATATATAAAAACTTATTTAAAGATGTAATAAAAAAGGTACAGAATTTTGGAGGCGTTAAATTGAATGATACTGACATAGCAATTATCTCGACATTACAACACCGAGAATTACTTGAAGGAAATACTACTGTAGTATATACTCACGATGACCATAAATTACCAGAGCACTATAACGGTTTAGGTTATATGAACCTAATAAGTATGATTTTTGAAATTGAAATTTTGATACAGGATTTCAAAAAAGATAAAGAGAAAAAGCCAGCAGATATTAATTTGCTTATTATAGAAGAACCGGAAGCTCATACCCATCCCCAAATGCAGTATGTCTTTATAAAAAATATAAAAAAACTGCTTGGAGAAGGTGTCAAAAGAGAGGATGGTATAAACAGATCATTACAGTACATAATCACAACGCATTCATCACACATTGTAGCAGATAGTGATTTCGATGATATTAAATATTTGAAAGCAATAGCAAAGAATAACGTAACTGCGAAAAATCTGAAAGATTTAAGAATTCAATATAATGCTGACCCAAAACAGTATCAATTCTTAAAACAATATCTAACGATCAGCAGAGCTGAAATCTTTTTTGCTGATAAAGCTGTTCTTATTGAAGGAGATACCGAAAGGATTTTGATACCAACTTTTATGCGAAAAGTTGATTTGGAAGAAGCTTCACGTTTAAAAGCAGCAGGAAATGAGGATACATTTCTACCACTTTTATCACAAAATATATCAACTATCGAAGTTGGTGCATATTCACAAATCTTTGAAAAGTTTATTGACTTCTTGGGTATTAAATCATTGATATTAACAGATATCGACGCTATAAATATAACAGGTCAAAATGCAAAAGGGCAAGAGGTATGGGGAGCGTGTCCAGTAAATGAAGGTACCAAAACAAGTAACTCAGCAATTAATCATTTCTTAAATGCTGTAACTTGGGCTGATTTAAAAGCCTTACCTCTTGCTAATAGAACAATTATTGTCGGGAGCTCTATAGTTTGTATATGTTACCAACAGGAAGAAAGCACTTATCACGCAAGAAGTTTTGAAGATGCCTTTATACACCTAAATAGAGGATTCGTAAAAGAAAATAAAGATACTTTCAAAGGGATAAAAAATGCTTCTGATTTTGATGATGATTCGAAAAGTCCTTATGTTTTAGCAGCGAATTGTGTTAAGAAGAAAACACATTTCGCTTTAGATATATTGTATCACAGTGATGAAAAATTTAGTAATTGGAATATTCCGGCTTACATTAAAAATGGTTTGTTATGGCTGAAGGAAGATTAAGTTTAGAGCCAGAAGTAAAGGAAATTTTTCAGTCAATTGATGATGGTAGGAATTTTTTATTAAGCGGAGGTGCTGGAAGTGGAAAAACATATTCCTTGGTAAGTGTAATTCGACAGGCGATAGCTGAAAATCCAACGGCTAAGGTTGCTTGTATGACATATACTAATGCAGCCGTTAAAGAAATTGAAGAAAGGGTAAACCACAAAAATCTTAATGTATCTACGATACACGATTTCTTGTGGGATAGCATTAAACACTTTCAAAAAGAACTTAAAGAAGCACTGATTTCCTTAGCGAACAATGAGGAAGTAACCAGAATTTCCATTGAAGAAGTCAATCCCGTACCAGAAAATTATTACGCAGTTTTGCCTGCTGGTGTACAGTACAAAGAGTTTGTTAGAATACGTGAAGGAATTATATCTCACGATGAATTGCTTATAGTTGCAAATTATCTTTATGAAAAATACCCCAAACTTAGCAGTATCGTAAAAGATAAATATAATTTTATTTTTATTGATGAATATCAGGATACAAGTAAAGCTGTCGTAGAAACATTTCTTACACATTTTAAGAAAAGTGAAAAAAAGAATATCGTAGGTTTTTTTGGAGATGCTATGCAAGCAATTTATGAAGATGGCATTGGCAATTTAGACGATTATAAAGGAGATGATGCAGAAAAAGTAAACGAAATTCAAAAGAAGCAAAATAGAAGGAATCCCAAACTTGTTATTGATTTGGCGAATAAACTTCGTACTGATGGTTTAACTCAAGAACCATCAGCCGACCCGAAAGCACCCAATATGGTTGAAGGTGTAATAAAGCAAGGTAATGTTTTGTTCCTACATTCCACTGATGGCGATATTAATAAGGTTGAAGCATTCTTAGAAGCTAATTGTGCTTGGAATTTTAATAATTCAAAGGAAACAAAAGAACTTAATCTTACTCACAATCTAATAGCAGATAAAGCAGGATTTAGAACCTTGATGGATATTTATGATAGTGACCCTATCATAGGTTTGAAGACGGACATCCTCAATAAAATAAAGGATAATAAGAAAAGTAATAGACCGGAAATTAAAATTGATGAAGACGATACTTTTGATAATGTCGTAGATAAGTTTGAACTAAAAAACAGACAAAAAGAACTTAAAAAAGATATTTTATTGGCAAACCCTATTAAAGCAGAATTGTACAATCAATTAAAGGATAAACCATTCTCTGAAATAAGAAAAATCTATTTAAATAAGGATGCTTTAATTGATGATAAAAAGCAAGATGAAGATGATAAAAACAAGAAAGGTTCAAAAAGAGATAATCTTATAAAACACTTATTTAAAATTCAGAATAATATTTCTCTCTATCAAAATAAAAGGTACAATGAGTTTTTAAGAGCCACAGATTATCATTTTAAAGTGACAAGTATCGCAAGCAAAAAAGCCTTAAAAGAAAACATTGAAAGCCTTGTTAATGTAGGAGATAATACAATTGAGCAAGTCATTAGCGATGCTGACGAAAAAGGAATCTGTTTGATTGATGATAAATTATTTGCTTTTAAAGCGAATAAGCAGTATTTATATAATCGAGTGAAGGAAGTTAAGTTTCTTGAATTTCAAAAATTATATGAATACCTTGAAGGACAAACACCATTTTCAACGCAGCATAAAACCAAAGGTGCTGAATTTGATAATGTTCTAGTCATACTTAATAATGGAGGGTGGAATAATTACAATTTTGGAAATCTATTTTTAAGTACAGGTTCCTCAAGCGTATTGGAGAGAACCCAAAAAATATTTTATGTCTGTTGTACTCGGGCAAAAGAAAATTTAGCAGTCTTCTTTCATAGTCCTGAAGCTCAAGTAATAGAAAAAGCGAAAGAATGGTTTGGTGAAGATAACGTCATAGATATTGAAAATTAAGGCCTAAAGTTTCAAAATTGCCACCTTCATTTAGCTGCGACAAGTCATTTCACAACTTATATTGCCTATGGAATTCCTAAAAATAGAAAAAGAATCCGAAAGTGAGTTTGCGAACATCGCCCAAACATTGTTTGACAGTTATGCCATCCAGACCAACAAAGCTATATACAGACTTATTGAAATTGAATTTTATTGGAATTCACCAAATCATATTGACAACAGCACTTACAAGCGTAAGCATGTTGATCCCAAGGCAGGGGATTGGTTATTCCATTATTCAGGAGTTGATATTGCTCTGAAGAATGAAGAAACGGGAGGATATGGTGGTATTTTAATAAGAGGCATCTTTGAAATTAACAGGAAAACAATGATAAAAGGCCCTATGGTCTGTGCCATGAAGCTTTTTAGTGAAAACAATGCTTTTTCTCAATCAATTAAAACTCAAATAATAAACCATTCCTTTCCAAAATCAGAAATGATTAAAAAACCTCGCTTTGGATTGGGGCAGAATGCCAAGGAAAGTGGAGCTGACCAGTTGAATTATGCTTTTGTGATTAACCCAAGCATTGAATAATGGTTAGGCAAAAGAAAAACTTAGGACATCAAGTGCTGAAAAAAAGGCTTGATGATTTTATGATGAGTATTTTAGCAGGACAGTCAAATAGTTTGGCTGCTTTGTCCATTTTCCTTTAAAAACACCCGGCTTGGTTACTTGGAAAATGTTCCTACATAAGGACATTCTTCGTAGTAGGCCTTTACTTTATGAATTTAGTATGATAAGTAAAAAATACCCTGATCTAGGTATTTTTTTGGTAAGGAAGAATAGGTTAGTTTTAACCGCTAACAAAAATAATTTCGCTCTAGGTTATCTTAGTATGTTTATTATGTAGGTATATACACCTTTAAAGATATAAATGAGTTGAACAATATTAAAAAAAATATATGGAACTATATGAAAGATTAAAATTCAACAAGAACCCATTTTCGACTTTTTCGGCTGAACAAGAGAGGAAGTTTCTTGACGATGTTTTCATATACCCAAACAATTATAACAGTCTTCGTTCAGATATAATTGAAAATAGAAGTAGGTTTATCATAGGTGCGCGGGGAATCGGAAAGACAGCACTTATTTATAAACTCAAACGCGAGCTTGAAGAAAAAAATGTCTTTGCTATTCTTATTGATGATTTTGAAGGTATCCCAGTAAAAAATAATAAGAAGCAGTTTCTTAAATTAATGATTACTAAAACCATTAAACTTTACTGCGCAACTCTTTCTAAAAACCCAACTTTACTTAATAAATTGGATAAGAATGACAAAGAAAAACTATCTTTCATAATAGCTGAGTTCTTTAGAAGCTTAAGTGTAAGAGAATATGAAGATTACTATAACAAGGCGACCCAATTTAAATCTAGAAACATCTTCAGAAATTTATATAATAATTTATTTCATAAGCCAATTAACCTTTTGATTGGAGGTGGGCTTGAATTAGCTTCAGACTTTGTTCGAAAATCATTTGGACTGCCTGACACCAACGCTAATGGCTTGTATAAAAACTATTTGCCTGAAATTGAACTTGAAACAATCAAAAAATCAGAGAACCCAAGTGAATTTTTGGAAGACGCTAAAGCTCTCAAACTAATTTGGCTTGATTTAGCGAATCTTATAAATAAATCTGGATTCAAAACTACCACTGTTTTCTTTGACAGAGCGGATGAGTATATTTCATTAGGACAAGGAATCGACTCTATTACAACATTCTTGAAAGAACTCTTAACTGATACTACAATACTGTTGTCTGAAAATTATTCAATAGTCATTGGTTTATGGGATGCCACAAAAAACGATTTTGATCAATTAGGCGTGCGATTTGATAAAATCAAGCCTTTTAACATTAACTGGTCATATGTAAAGCTGAAAGAAATATTAACAAAGCGAATAGAACACTTTAGTAATGGTAAAGTACAATTGGACAATATATTTTCTGAATCAACCATTAAGGAACTAATAGAGCTTAGTGATAATTCCCCAAGATATTTATTTCGTCAATTATCGGTGATATATGATACTCAAAATAATATTAATCCAGAATCTACAACTATTTCAAAGCAGGCCATTGAAGAAGGTCAACTAAACTACTGTATTGACTTTGAATTTTATGCAGTTTTCCCCAGTAAAAAAGGATCAAAAGAGGATATTCTTGTTAATGTGAATCGAATTTTAAAAATTGGCAACGAAGAAATAAAAACAAAGGATTATGTTGATGTCGCTAAAGTAAGTACTCCTACAGCCATAAATTACATCAAGATTGTTCAAAACTATGGTCTCGTTCATTACATTGGTGAAACTGAAAATGGCGCCAAAACTTATCAAGTTCAGAATCCAGTCATAAAATTTTTAATTAGGAAAGAAGTTAAAGAAATAAATAAATAATTGTGTACAATTATACCTAGAAATTTAAAATTATTTTGATGCTCGCTTGCCTCCTTCAAAAACACCTTCCAAAGCTAATCATAAAAAGTATCTTTAAAGTTGCATTTGTTAAAGATATAATATTCTATATAATATATGCATGGAGATATTGCTAACCTGAAATATTGACTGATAAATTATAAACACTAACATTACAAATATATACAATGCAACATTGCGAATTTTCAGAAACACAATTTTCCTTCTGCTTTACTTTTGAGTTTATCAAACATTTTTTCCCTGCTGTTCCACTTCCGTTTTTTCCTAATACCATTGACGAAGGAAAACTAGGAGGGGGATATGATGTTCAAATAAATGGTAACATTTATTTTCAGTTTAAAACACCTGTTTACCACGACTTAGTTTCAAATTTTTTTCGGAAACATTGGAATGTATTCGGACACGACTATTTTAAAATTAAACTTAAGACTAATGAATATCAATTCAAACTTTTGAAAGACCTTCAAAGTCCAGGTAACCAAGTTTATTATGCAACACCAGAATTTCACACAACTTCTGACCTTGGAACTTTTTATTCTTCTGACAAAATTGTTTTAAACTCAGCATTTTTTCCAATCGATAGTTTTCCAGCTTATATGAGCGGGCATCATCATTTAATTTACAGTCCAAGACATAATTGGGGACGACTTTTTTCGGAACCAACTGAAATTAAAAAAATTAAATCCATTAATCCCTTTGAACTTTTTCGAGACAATAAAAGTGATTTGACAATCTATCAACAAGCTGTTAAGCTAAGTCAAATAATAAGAAGTCAAGACGATGGTTTAAGTGCAAAATATGAATTCAATACCAATAATCGAGTTCAATTGGTTAAAGAAGTTTATATTGCTTTGCTGACGATTTATAACACGCATTGGTATCCAATCATTGCATTACAGCAAAGATGATAAACATTGGATAATTCGAAATACATTAAACCGGAGTAAGTACAAAATATTTCAGAGAGAAAAAAGCTTAACCGCATAATAGAACCTACTAAAAAATAGTGGTTCAGATTTTAAAACTCACCCCTCTGCCACCCAATCCCCATACTGCCCTTCCGCCTGCTCAATCACCTCCTGAAGCAACTGATCCAAAGCCGAAAACTGCACCTTTCCCCTCAATTCCTTCTTCACCGCCAATCTGATCGCTGCGCGGGCGTCTTCCTTTTTGGTCCAGTCGAGCTGGAGGTTCCTTTTTACCGAAGCCACTACTTTGTGGACCAGATCCTGGATCGGGCCTTTTTCGTTGAGGAGTTTTTCGTTGGCGGAGAGGAGGTCATAGAAGGCGAGCTCGTCTTCGGTGAGGCCCAGTTCTCTGGTCCGGATGTCGTCGTTTTTGAATTCGGTGGCGATGTCCAGGAGGTGCTTGATGGCCGCGATGGAGTCAAGGCTGTTTTTGTGGTATTGGCCGAGTACCCGTTCGAGTTCGTCCTTCAGGCTTCTGTTCCTTTTGATGTTTTTGTGCATGCGGACCTTGAGCTCATCGTTGATGATCCTTCGGAGGAGTTCGATTTTGATGTTTTCTCCACCTTTTTCTTTGACGATGGCCTGGAAGCGGTCATCGATGATGGAGATGTCTATCTGGTCCAGATCGTACATGGAGGCCAGGTCCACGATGGCATGGGATTCGATGGATTTGCTGATCAGGTCTTTGATCCGGTCGTTTTTCTGGCGCTGTGGGCCGGGAGGGGATTTGATCTTGCGGATCAGGTGCCGGATTTTTTGGATCACCGCGACCTCTTCCTGGATGGGCCAGATGCGTTCGTCGGAATTGCACATGGCCACCAACTCGGTCAACTTCCTTTCTTCCTGCAAGAATTTATCGGTAATCGGATCTGACCGCAACAGTTTGTTGACCAAAGTATTGGACCATTTCATCTTTTCAAGATCAGCCATCAGTTTGATACTTTCGATATCAAAATCTTCAAGGAGATCTTTCACGATTTCAAACTGTTCAAGACAGAAGCTAACGGCTACTTCAATGTTCAGCGTAGGCTTCCCCTCTCCCCCACTGCCTGTGTATTTCTTGGTAGCGGCGGCCAGGAAGCCGGATATACCGATAAAATCCACCACCAGCCCGTTGGGTTTGTCTTTGAATACCCGGTTTACCCGTGCGATGGCCTGCATCAGGTTGTGGCCTTTCATGATCTTGTCCACATAGAGGGTATGGGCGCAGGGCGCATCAAATCCGGTCAGCCACATGTCCCGGACGATCACGATTTTCAGAGCGTCATCGGGTGTTCTGAAACGCTTCTTGACGGCTTCCATGCTTTCCTTGGTCCGCACGTGGGGATTCCAGGTCAACGGATCCTTGCTCACATTGCTGGTCATGATCACGGCCACTTCCGGGCAACCTTCCAAAGCCGTGATGGCCTCGTACATCTTCACACAGTTTCTCCGGCTCATGCAGACGATCATGGCCTTGCCGTCCAGCGTGGCTGTTCTGGCCCCGTAATGCTTTAGGATTTCGGCGGCAACTTTGGCCACCCGTTCTTCCGCTCCGGCGGCATCTTCCACCGCTGCCCAGACGGCATTGCTGCTTTCTTCGGCCCCTTCGGCCCCTTCGGCCACTTCCTCCAACTCCCTGCTGTATTCGCCTTTGATGTTTAGCGGCACCATCTTGGGCTCATAGTAGATGGGCACTGTGGCTCCGTCTTCCACGGCCTGTTTGATGTCGTAGGTATGGATGGTTTTGCCGAAAACCAATTGCGTATCGGCATCCTTGCCATCCACGGGCGTACCCGTAAAACCGATAAAGGAAGCATTGGGCAGCGCCCTTCTGATGTTCTGCGCAAAGCCGCCGTCATTGAACCCGTACTGGGTACGGTGGGCTTCATCCGCCATCACGATCAGGTTGTAGCGTTCGGAAAGGACGGGATGTGCCGTTTCTTTTCCGTTTTCGAGGTCCTTGAGCCGGAACTTCTCTATGGTGGTAAAAATCACCCCACCGCCATCGCTGCTCAGGAGTTTCCTCAGGTCATCGGTGGTATCGGCATGCTGTACATCACCCACCAGGTCCTTGCAGAGCACAAAGTTCTCATACAGCTGCTGGTCCAGATCGGAGCGGTCCACCTGTATGAGGATGGTGGGGTTTTTCATTTCGGGCAGCTGCCGCAAAATCCCGGTCAGGATGGCCATGGAAATGCTTTTGCCCGAACCCTGGGTATGCCAGACCACGCCGAGACGACCGTCACCATGAGGTTTGATATTTTCGAGGGCGCTGTTTACCGCCTTGTCCACGCCCCAATACTGATGGTACTTGGCACCCTTCTTAATAATCTTCCCGTTATGGTCTTCGTGAAAGATAAAGTTGCGGAGGTAATTCAGCAGGGTTGCTTTGGGAAAAAGGCCATTGATAAGGGTTTCCAGTTGGAGGGCCTGATCCTGTTCGATGTCGTCTCCTTCGAGGCTTTTCCAGGGGGCAAACCATTCCAAAGCGGCATTGTACATCCCGTGCAGGGCTTCCAGTCCATCGGAAACGATGCTGATGGCATTGTAATCAAACAGCTGCGGGATGTCCAGTCCGTAATGACCGATCTGCCGGTGGGCATTGTCAACGCCGGTTTCCTTGTCGAACATGTTCTTAAATTCAAAAAGTACTAGGGGCAGCCCATTAATGTAGATCAATAAATCCGTTCTGCGGGTGTTTTTGCCGATGATGGTCATCTCGTCCGCGCAGATAAACCTGTTTTTTAGCGGATCCCCGTAATGGATGGGATAGAGATGCCTGGCTTGTTCCTTTCCCCCGGCATCCTTCCAACTCACAGAAATCCCCTGTGTCATTTTTCGGTGAAAATCCCGGTTGCGGTGATCGGTGTCCATGCCCTGGTGCTGGGTGAAGGAAACCATGGCTTCGTTGATGGCGGTGGCCGGAACATCAGGGTATGTGCTTTGCAAAAACCTACGGAGCTCATCCGCCAACACCACTTTCTTAAGGTCTCTTTTTAAGGAGTTCCCTTCCTGATGGACATAACCCAAATCCTGCAATAGGACGATGGCCGCCTTCTGAACCGTGATTTCGATCATCTTGCTCATAGGGCAGCGGATAAAGTTTTTTCAGCGTCTTTTACCCTGACTTCTCCGCTGATAAGTTTGGGTAAAAGGGTGTCGCGGAGGGTGGTGAGGGTTTGAGTTTCATTAGTATTACTCCTAATATTTTGAAAGAGGTATTCTACCTTTTCTTGAAAAGAATCTACTATTATATGTGATGGTATAACCATTTTAATCCCTTTCACCGTTTTCGAGTTCACTGCTGTAGCTATTGATGAGGTGCTTCCAAGAGAATTATAATCAAATATTTTTAAGGCTAAATAAAGGTATTCACTACTTATTGAGGTCCTTTTGTTTTTAATAAAGTGAGCGATTGCTTCATTGGTTACCATATTTTCCGTTGTAATTGAAACCCTTCCAACTGTTAGTTTAAAACTGAGTATTACAGTGTTTTCGGGGACTTTAGGGATGGCTTTGACTGCATCATCGGTTAAATATTCAGCCGTATTAAATATATATGTTCCAGCATTCCCCATATCTTTAATTGAAATCCATTTAACTCCTGAAGTAAAAGAGAACCATTTAGATTCCTTTCTTGGAGGTGTTCTTCCAATTGTAATATCAAACTCATCACCCAAAGTTTTCACCTCCCAACCCTTCGGAATCATCCCCAATTCAGATTCCACAAATTCAACGTCTTGGAAAGGGCCAAAATCCACAAACCAATGCTTGTATAAAGCCATGGCCATTTCTTCCAGGGTTTTGTTCATCTGGAGGTTGAGTTCTATTTTGTCATCTAGGGCGGATAGGATGGAGGATATAACGATTTGTTCGTTAAGTGAGGGAAAAAAAATTGGAATTGATTTTAAAGAAGGAATATTTGTATATCCTTGAACTGATGCTCCATTATGAGCATTCTGGTAATGTTTGAATTTGTTGCCAGTAATATAATAATATAAAAATTTTGGGAAAATTTTAGATTTATCTGCCCTTATTATTGCAACAGAACTTGATATGCCAAAAATGTCGGATTCTTTATAAAGATATGCATTACCAAGTGTTCCAATAATACCTAAAATGATATCCCCAACTTCAGGTTTATTTACTGCTTTTGAGTTCGAAGAAAATAATCTATTATAATCGGTTTCTGATATGTAATCTATCTTATCTAAAATTAGCTGACCTTTTTTAAAGTTCTTAGAAGTTAAGTATAAAATTCCCTCATCAACTCTTTTTACCTTAGTATGAGCACCATCTCCAATTCTTGATATTTCTCCTAGCTTGTATGTCTTCCAGTTTTCCGGCATTATTGTATTTTTTTAAATCCTTTTGCATTTAGCAAAGAGGTCATTTGAGAAAAGGCAATTTGGTTGAGCTGTTTGAATCTATAGGAGCCCGCCTGAATTTTAATTCCATCGAATTCGATGGAATTAAAATCGGGATTGTTCAAATGTTCCCAAAGTCCTAAATATTCAAGTGTACTTCTGTTTCGCATCCAGTTTTGAAGGATATAATCACTTCGGATGGCATCCTTTTGTCTTGCGATGTCAGTCAGCGATATATAATCGTCCTCATTTATTTTGGTGACCCAAACAGCTATGCCTTGCACCTCAATTTTATGATTTTTTGACATATCAACTTGGGTTAAATCAAATTTTCATTGTGCTGTTTTTTTCAATTCAACAATTCATAGTCAGAAATCAAAAGCCCAGGTGATAAATGTAGTTTTTCGGTCAGGTTACGGATCATTTCCACCGTCAGCCGCCTTTTTCTGTTCAAAACTTCAGATACCCTGCTTTTCCCACCGATGATATTTACCAGGTCTTTTTGCTTAAGCTCCAGCTCTTCCATGCGTATCTTAATCGCTTCGATCGGGTCCGGAGCTTCGATCGGATATTTCTTCTTTTCATAATCATCCACCATCAAAGCCAGAATATCAGCCTCATCGCTTTCCACGGTTCCCACCGGGGCATCAAATATTTTTTCAAGCCTCATTAGAGCTGCCTGATAATCGTCTTCTGTTTTTATTGGCCTAAGTTCCATATTGCATCTTTAAATCGTATCTGCATTAATTTTGTCATATTCACTGTGGGTTCCGATAAATCTGATGAAGATCCACTGTTTTTCGAAATTGAATTTTGCTACCAAACGATATGCATTCCCCTTGATGTTGAATACTATCCTGCTGTCTTTAAGTATGCTTGCATTGGCGTAACTTTGTTTCACATCATTGGGTGTTTTCCAGTCCGCATCAATTGCCGTATCATACCAGGTTTTTAGATACTGCTCTGTTTCGGGATGTTTCTCCCAATAAGCTCTTAAAGTACTTTTTGCAAAAATTCTTTCCATTATTTTCAACTTATGCAAAGATAGGATAAAATTCTCAATTTGGGAACTTTTAAAACTATAGATTATAGTGCTATTGCCTGTTTTTCATATGCTTACAATTTTTCAAAATTAGCCAATATCTTCCTTTTCAGTTCCTCCCCCTTTTCAAATTGCTCGAGCAAAGTGGCCTTCAGCCCGGCCATCTTTTCTTCAAAGGGAATACCATCATCTTCTTCCGCTTCGGTGCCTACATAAATGCCCGGCGTCAGTTTGTAATCCTGTTTCTGTACTTCCGCCAGGGAAGCGGCTTTGCTGAAACCGTCTGTGTCGGCATAGGGAATTGACTCGTTTGCTGCATTCACTTCGGCCGTATTCCGCCATCGGTGGTAAGTATCGGTTACTTTACTGACATCTTCATCATTGAAAACCCGCAGTTTACGGCTGACCATTGCTCCCATTTTGGAGGCGTCTATAAAAAGGATTTCTCCGCTCCGCTCGCGGTGAATGCCGTCCTTGCCATCCCGGTTTTTGCTCAGGATAAAAAGACAGGCCGGAATGCCCGTGGTCAAGAACAACTTGTCCGGTAGCCGGACGATGCAGTCCACCATGCTCTTGTCCACCATGTGCTGTCGGACGTTTTTCTCGCCTTTGGTGTTGGAAGTCATGGCGCCGTTGGCCATCACGATGCCAGCAGTGCCGGTATCGCTGAGGTGGTGCCAGAAGGTCTGCATCCACATGTAGTTGGCAGAGCCGTCGGTGGTGAATTCCTCCTTGGGACCAAAGAGTCGCGGATCCCCATCCGGCAGGTCTTCGGGATGCCAGTTGCTGACGTTAAAGGGCGGGTTGGCAATGATATAATCCGCCTTCAGCTCCGGGAATTTATCATCCAGCAGGGAGTTGCCCAGCTTGATGTCAAAGGAGAGGTTGCGCAGCATCAGGTTCATCAGGCAGAGCCGCAGGGTCTGCGCCGTCATCTCCTGTCCGTAGATGGCAATGTCCTTTTTGTTGCCCCCATGCTCCTGGATAAACTTCAGGCTTTGGACAAACATCCCGCCGCTGCCACAGGCCGGATCAAAGATTCTTCCCTTGTAAGGTTCCAGCATTTCCACCAGGAGGCGGACGATGCTGCCCGGCGTGAAAAACTGTCCCGCACCCGAGCCTTCCGCCATGGCAAAACGCCCGATATAATATTCATAGATCCTGCCCAGGATATCACTCTCCGGATTTTCCTTTTCTGAGAATTTGGGATGGGAAAGCAGGTTGATGATCCCCCCTGTCTGCTTCGGGGACAACTCACTTCTGACAAAAATCCGGGGCAGCAGGTTGTTCAACTGGGGATTATAGCCCGTCAGCAGTTCCTGGATCACATCAAAGGCATCATCGACCTTTACTTTGATATCATCCTGCTCCGCATTGTCCTTCAGGTATTGCCAGGAAGCCGTTTTGGGGATTTTAAAGGTGTTTCTGGACCGGTATTCGTCATTGTCTTCCAGCACATAGCTGATCTCCTCTTTGTCATTGGTATAATACTCGGATTTTGGATCCTGGAGTAAGTTCTGGATCTTCTCATGCACCAGCTCATACCGCTCGCTGAGGTGCTTCAAAAATACCAGCGGCAAAATATAGTTCTTATAATTATTCTCAGATACAGCCCCTCTCAGTTCGTTTGCCGCATCCCAGAGTTCCTTCTCAAAATCGATGTCTGCCTTTGCCATTTATAGTATTGGGTAATTTCTTTAATGGGGTGGATTAGTTAATCAAACAATATGGTTGGATTTTCTTGATTTGGCAAGTGGAAAGGGAAAATAGGGAGGTGATTTTGTGGAAAGAAAGAAAGAAAGAATTGGTTTGGGTTTAACCCGTTTTATGCATTGCGAATGCCATTCCTGATTTGTTTATTTATTTGCCAATTTAATGTTTATAATTTAAACAAAAACTTGAAATAGAAGCAGAACGGCATTTTTATTGCTTTTCACCTTAAAAACCAGTCTCCGGTGTGTGGAGAAAAGGCATTAAGAAAATGCTGTATTGAAATGGCTAATGTTTTTGAAAAACAATACCAAAGAACAAAGTGAAAGTCCAGGCCTTGATTAGCAAAACCTCATACGAATCCTAAAGAAATTTTAATTTAAAAAACCCCAACCAAAGCCAAAATGCAGCTGGTTGGGGTGTCTTCTTAGCTTTACTATTTTTGATTCGTTTACTCGACCACTCTTCCTGTCTTGGAATAGTCAAAGTAAGTTTTTCCATTCCAATCCGTTTGAAACAAATCAATCTTGTAAAAGATCCCATCGATTTTATGTTCGACTTTTAGGGTTTTTTGTGGTTGTTCAGAATAGAACGCTGTGTTTTCAACAAGTATTTCATCCAAAACCCTGCCGTCTATCTCCTGATCGATTTTGATCCCATGGATGTGCAATACTGTGGGCATAATGTCTATCAGAGCGGTTGGAAGAGGGTTTGCGAATTGTTTTTTAAAGCTGGGTCCGACAGCGATGAAAGGGGTCTGCATCTCAAATGGACTGGAAGAGCCATGTCCTGCCGTGCCCCTATTGAAAGAAGCGCCCTTATAGCCAAATTCATTCTCTTCATCATTCCAGTTAACGTCAACATAGAGGTCGGCGGCCCTTTCCGCATGTTGCCAATAAATCAGATGCTGCGAAAGGGTACCGGGAATATTTGCCGTTTCCTCTTCTTTTGAGAAGACAGCCCCAACCCAATCCTCTTTTTGAAAGGCTTCTGCTATGGTTCTGATTTTCGCTTTGTCCTTCACATAGACAGCATTGCCCACAACAATCACATCATCAGAGTCTTCACCGGTTTTCAATCCTTTTTCAATCAGGAAATCTTCCAAAGAGCCCTCCCCTATGTGCGTACTGAATCCATGGTCTGATGAGATAATGATGTTCACTTGATTTTCCATCCCGTTTTCCTGAATGTACTGGAGGATTCTTCCCACTTGGTCGTCCACACCCTTAATGGAAGCAAGAGTCATCGGAGAACCAATCCCTGTAGCATGGGCGGTTCCATCGGGGTCGGAAAACCAAATCGTACTGATAGAGGATTTATCTGACTTTAAGTCAAATTCAATAAAAGCATCGGTTATCCATTTGTGTCTAGGCAGATTGGGCCTCTCCTTTGCGGGGATTTCACCAACCTTGGCTATTACCTCTTTTTCTAGATTGGAAGGTAAAATCAAATCAGGATTTATTATTCCCCTCCCTTTAATTCTTTGATTGAGAAGGAATGATTGGCCTGTAGTCCCTGAGCTGAATATGGTGAAATCAGTTTCCCCTTGATCTTCGACCCATTCTCCGAAGGTTTTGACAAGCAGCAGCCTGCCTTTCTCCACACTGTCTGCCTTCATCAAGGCCTTAAAATCTCCCGTGTTGATCCCTTTGACTGCATCCACCGCAGGTAAATAAATCGAATTGCCCAAAATCCCGTGTCTCACAGGATAACTTCCAGTTGCGTAAGAAGTGGAATTGACTCGGGTCAGGGTCGGGAAAATGGAATGGGAATGGAGCCCTTCTACTCCCATTTTTGAAAGTTTATACAGGTTGGGGGAATTTGTCTCTGATAAATAATCCTTTCTTAGTCCATCGATGATGATGACAACAGTCTTTAAATCAGGCTTGCTTTTTTCCTGCTCCATGCAGGAAAAAAAGGTCAGTCCTATTAGAATTACCGGAATGACTATTGATTTTATACTTATGTTTTTGTTCATGGTTTCAGGTTATTTTTTTTCCCACCAGACTTTAGTATCCTGCGTATCGCCTCCCATGCGTGCCACGGCAGCTTGAAGGTTTTCCGGATTTAGTGCCTGCAGGTAGTTGGGGTATGTGATTCGTGAAGGGAATTGATTTTCTACCGGAACGCCGGCACCTCTTGGCAATACAGGGAATCCTGTTCGCCTTTTTTCAAACCATGCCTGAAAATCATTAAAGTAGTAAGCAAAATATTTCTGCTGAATAATTTTCTCCAGTTTCTGATCAAAAGCATCTTCTCCGTTGATTCTGATTTCTCCCTGATCGATATAATCACTCGGCAAAGCTACTTTCCATTGTTGCATGGAGGCGGCAATGCCTCTGCCATAATGTTCTTCGATGTTTGCTCCGGTAGAAAATCCGCGTAAGGCCAATTCAGCTTTAATGAATTCCAATTCGGCATAGGTCATGATGATCCCCAATTCGGGCAAGATTTTCAATTCATCTCTGTAGCTTGAGTGGGAGTTGACCGTATATTCCACATTGCTGGGATATCCACTTTGGATTCCTTTATACACTTTCTCCCCGTTTTCCAAAACCGTGGTTGCCCACACTGTTTTTCTGGGATCATTATTTCTATTGAGCCAATCGATAAAGTATTCTGAATAATAGGTTCCTTCTCTCCAATCCAATGTTCGAGCATTGTAATAGGGATTGAAAAACGGAAAACTTCCAGGATACCTTAGAATGGCATTGTCTGCAATGGATTCCATCAGGGGATATTTTGTCGAATTGGAAAGGATGGCGCTAATCTGTTGACTCACATTGATATCCCCGTCTTTGGAAAAGATCCTTAAAAGCATTCTTAAGCGAAGAGAGTTGGTGAACTTTCTCCATTTCAAAATCCCGTTTGGTCCGTTGGTTTCATAGATCAGGTCTCCACCATAAACAAAAGTATTGGATTGGGACAAAAGCTCGTTTGCAAGTTCAAGGTTCTTCAGGAGATCCACATAAATTTCTCTTTGTGGATCAAAAGAAGGCTTCAAAATCCCGGTCTCCACTTTATTGGCTTCCCTGTATGGAACATCTCCGAAGGCATCTGTCAAGAGTGAGTAGCTCCAGGACTTCAAGGTCAAAGCGATACCCATATATGCTTTGGCGTCCAAACCTTCGGCTACCCGGTAAATGTCTTCTGCATCTGTCATCAATGCATAATGATTGTCCCAAAATCCTGCTGAGTTATTGGGCTCTATGAAATATCTGTGGATGCCATTGTTGATACTCATCCTTGGAGCAGATACCTGCATCAATTCATGAGAAAATCCACGGGCTCTGCCTATGCTTGAGTTGACCAATCTGTACTGAAGCTGATCGAGCATTACCCCAGGGAAAACCTTGGTAGGCCTATTTGGGTCCAGGTTGAGTTCATCAAAACCGCTGGTACAGGAAGACACCCAAAACATACTGAATGCCAATAACTTAAAGATCATATTTTTCATAGGAAGTTTCATTAGAATTTGAGTGAAAGGTTCATTCCGATGGTCCTGGTAGATGGAAATTGGGTCATTTCAACCCCCGGAAGGAAAGCACCTGAATTGAGCATGGCCACTTCAGGATCGAAGGCTGGAAATTTTGTAAAAAGTAGCAGATCTCTACCATAAAGTGCAACCGACGCTTGTTGAATTCCAATCCTCTTGATAAAGGTCAATGGAAGACTATATTCAATCCTTGCCTCCCTCAGCTTGATAAAAGAAGCATCGAAGATGTTTGTTTCCACATTGGAATGTTTGTAGTATTCATCATAATATCTGGCCGCAGTAGTCCTAACCGTATTTGGAGAAAATGTACCATCTCCATTGCGAACCACTCCTTCTCCAATAATGCCTTCTTCCCTTCCAGGCAAGGTTACTTTTGTTTTGCCAAGGGTATTCAGCTTGTGATTGGTCATGGAAAACACATTTCCGCCAAGTTGGCCATCAAACAAGACAGATGCCCTGAATTTGCCAAAAGAAAACTGGTTGAGAATTCCTGCTCTCCAGTCCGGAAAAGCATTTCCCCAGTTCTTTCTTTCCGGATCCAGTTGGGCGGGAAGGCCTGAACTGTTGTATATGATATCTCCCTGTGGTGATCTCTGGAAACCCAGACCATATAAATCACCCATTCTCCCACCAACTCTTGCTTCTAAACTGACCACAGAATGCTGACCGATAATCTGATTGTTCAGTCCTTCTGCCAGTTCGATCACATAACTCCTGTTGTAAGACCAATTGAAGGTTGAATTCCAGCTGAAGTTTGGTCTGGTCAAGGGCTTTGTGTTCAATACCACTTCAAGTCCTTTGCTTCTGATCAGCCCCGCATTGGTTAGAATTCGCTGATAGCCTGTGGTGATATCCAATGGAATGGCCAAAATCTGGTTTCTACTGTCACTTTGATAGGCTGTGATGTCAATTCCTATTTTATTTTGCCATAACCTAAGGTCTATACCTGCTTCATAAGCTGTGGTGATTTCAGGCTTCAGGTCGGCATTGAACAGGGTAGCATTGTTTGTGAAGCTAGTCGCATAGATTTGGTCATAATAACGTGCTGTCTGGTAAGGCCGGGTATCATTTCCCACTTGGGCATAAGACATTCTCACCTTTGCAAAAGAGAACATGCTAGGCAGGTTGAATGCCTCGTCAAGGATTAAACTTGTACTTACCGAAGGATAGAAAAATGAATTGTTCTGAATAGGCAAGGTACTTGACCAATCATTTCGACCTGTTATGTCAACATAAAACATTCCTTTATAGTCCAACTGTCCTGAGGCATATAGGGAATTGATAGATCTTCTCAACAGTCTTGGGTCAGCCACTGGCTGGTCAAGGCTATTGCTGATCATGTAGAGGCCTGGCATTGCCAACTGGTCAGCATATACCCCATTGAAATTATTTTGATTGATCATCGTATTTCCTCCGGCATGTACAGAAACATTGAAGTTGGGGCCAAAGCTATCCTTATAACTCACGAGAAAATCAGAGTTGATTTCATAATTGAAAACTGCCTGTTGTCTGAACATGCCTCTTGGGTATTTGGTCATGCTGTAGGGTCTTCTTTGTGTTCTGTTTTCATTGGACAGGTCTAGTCCAGTTCTCAACATCAGGCTCAATTTTTCGGAGAAGTCATAGTTGGCTGAAACGGATCCTATTACTCCATGCTTGTCAATGGTATTGAGCATTTCATAGGCTTGGAGATAGACATTGTCTGGGCCGGGATTGAAGGGGTTTTTCTGTTCGATCTGTTCCAAGCCCGGTTTCCAATAATCCTTAAACCAATTGATATCGGTACTGGGGGTCGTTCCGATGATCATGAAGTACATGGCGGTTTGATTGTTGTATCCTGACATTGGCAAATTGTCACTTTTCTTATTGACATAATTGACTCTGGAAGTGATCTTGAGCTTTTCGCTGATTTGATGATCAAGTGCCGTTGAAACAGAAAGTCTTTCAAAGCCAGTATTGGGCATAATCCAATTGTTCTTCATATGGGTAACAGAAACCCTTGCGGAGCTTTTGTCTGTTGCACCATCTAAGGAAATATTGTTGGTAATGGTATATCCCGGATTGAAATATCCTTTGATATAATCAGGATAAGCTTTCCAAGGTGTCCTTTCGGAAGGTATTCCTTCAGGATGATCGGGATTGTATTGGTAGTACATCTGACCATTGAATTTTGGACCCCAGGCCCTTCCTGCTGCTACATTTGTGCTGGTATTGGGACCATCCTCAGAGTTAAGATAGGAATAGTATTCAGCTGTTCTTCCCTCACCATATTCATATTGATATTCAGGCCATCTCAATCCTGTTCGTTCTGTGCTGATATTGGAGTTGAAGCTTACGCCTATTCCTTTTTGGTTTTTCTTTCCTCCTTTGGTTGTAATAATCAAAGCCCCATTGGCTGCCCTTGACCCATATAAAGCAGCAGCTGCCGGTCCTTTAAGTACCGTCACACTTTCGATATCCTCCTGATTGAGATCTGAAACTGCGGATCCAAAGTCCACTGGACTATCTGAGTTGAGATGCCCTCCAAAGCCTGTCCCGGAAATCTGTCCATTAATCGGAACACCGTCTACCACGATCAAGGCTTCATTGTTGTTCAGATTGAGGGAAGTTTCACCTCTAAGGGTGATTCTCTGTGAGCCCATTGGTCCTGCTCCTGCTCCAACTACCTGCAGACCTGCAACCTTACCTGCCAATGAATTTGTCCAGTTATTGCTTCGTGCATCTGTTAACTGACGAGCAGTTACTGACTGGGTGGAATAACCCAAGGAAGCTTCTTCTCTTTTTATCCCCAAAGCAGTGATGATAACTTCCTGCATCGCTTGTTCTGTTGGCGAAAGCAATATTTTGAAAACAGACTGATTGGATGCCTTTATTTCCCTTGTTTCATAACCGATAAAAGAAATGGTCAAAACATCATTTTCTTCCAATTCCAGATAAAACTTCCCATCAATATCTGTCGCTGTTCCCAGGTTTTTGCCTTTTACCAATACATTGACTCCGGGAAGAGTTTCTCCTGAAACCTTATCCACAACTACCCCTTTGATATTGACTTTCTCATTGGTCAGGTTTGAGGGAGCCTTTTTGGTGATGACTGCAATGGTGTCATCTATGAATCTAAATTCCAGGTTTGCCTGTTTTTCCAATATTTCCAGCAATTCTTTCACAGTTGGATTCTCCTTATCCAGATTGACTTTGGTATTTTTGACTGAATTGGTTGCATAAGAAAAAGTAAAGTCTGTTTTTTTCTCTATCAGTGCGAAGATTTCAGTAACATATTTCTCTCCAATGGAGATCTTAATACTGGTTTTGAAGGAAAGCTGATTGCTTGCATGTGCCATGTTTGGCAGCCCCAAGGCTACCAATAAAAAGCAAATGATTGTTCCTTTGACGAAGCTCCTAATTGGAGTACTGTCAGGTAAGTTTTTTTTCATAGTTTTGTTTGTTGTGTTGATGGTTTCTCGATTGATGCAGCATTTTAGCAGGGCTGTTGACGCAGCCCTGCTTGCTATTTGCAGGTGACTTTTTCGATGATCAGTGTTTCATTTTCCCATTTGTGTTTGAGGTTGATTGAATAGTTGATGATATGTAAGACTTCATCCAAACTTTGGTTTTGGTATTTACCCGTAATTCTACAGGTGTTGAATTCCTCCAGTGTTCTCACTTCGACCCCATACCAATCCTCGATCTTTTCAGCCATTTCCGAGACTGTTACATTGTTAAAAATCAGGGTATTGTTTATCCATGAAAAGGTATCTTCTCTTTCGGAAATCAGGGCTGTTATCAGGTTTTCTTCCCTTGTGGATACTCGCTGACCTTTGGTTAAAGTGGTCTGTTTACCCCCATTATTTTGTTTAACCTTGACTTTACCCGTCTTTACTTCCACCCGTTCTTCACCATTTTCAGGAGCATAAACATTGAAGGAAGTGCCTAAAACAGCGGTTTGAAGCTTCGCTGTCTGGACTTCAAAAGGGAGATTATCAAAGAATTTCACCTTGAAAAATGCCAGACCAACTAATTTAACCTTTCGGCCTTTCATAAAATTGTCGGGAATGGAGATTTTGGAATTTCCTGCAAGGAATACGTGAGAGCTGTCTGGCAATAGAATTGATTTCCGTTCTCCTTTTTGGGTCTGGTAGGTTTGCCAAGCAGTGGTTTTGTTTCGGAAAAGCCCATTGTCATTCCTATTCAAGCTGATGTAAAAGACCAATGAGGCCACCAAAACCAACGCGATCATAGCCGCTGCAAATCGGGAAATGTAAAAAATGGAAGGATCACGCTTACCCGTTTCCTTTTGGATTGCCTTGAAAGCCTCATTTTTTATTTTCTCTAGATCCTGGGGAGTTTCAGGTTTTTCATAAAGTCCATTGTACCAAAGGTCAAGCTGATCCTTTTGTTCTTTTTGGAGGTGCTTTCCCCGAAGAAGTCTGTAAAGCAGATCTTTAATACCGGGTCCATGGAGATTTTGTCTTTTCATCACTGATAAGTGCTGGAATCGGTAAGAAACTACTCAGGTTTCAGATTATCAAAAAGTTAATTCGGAAGTGAAAAGATGATAAAAAAGTAATCTATGGTTAAGTGCTTTTTTGCAAAAAATCAAAGAAATAGAATGGAAACGGTAGTATATCTGAGGGATTTTCTGAGCAATTTCATAGACTTGTGTACGGAATTGTGGACTGATTGTACATTGATGTCCAATTCTTGGGCTACGTCCGTGGCAGACATTCCTTGAAGTTTATTCATTCTAAAAATATTGGCGGCCATTTCAGGAAGCATTTCCAAAGCTACTTCCAGTTGATTGTACAATTCTTCCAATGGAAGAACGTCCTCATCCGGCATTGGGATCATGCCAGAGTCGGCATTGAGACCTTCCTCTAGGTTGACTTGGTCTATAACCTTGAAAATATTGTACTTGACTGCTGTAAGTAGGTAAGTTTCTAGGCTAAAAGTAACCTGAAGCTTTTCTCGTCTATTCCATAGGTCAATAAATACTTCCTGGACCACATCTTTTGCCAGATCAGTTGCCTTGAGTCTTCCATAAGCCGCATTGAAAAGTAAGTCCCAGTATTGGCCAAAAAGATGTTCAAATGCTTTTGCATCCCCCTTTTTGATCTTTTCCAGTAGAATGATATCTGATTGGAGTTTTTGCATAACTGTTAGATCACTCCAAATTTAAACAGTATCAAAGGCTTGGGCGACATCTCTGTTTTAAGAAATTATTAAAATTGGGTTAAGCCGGGGATGGGTTTGGGGAAATAAAGGGGACTCAAACAGTATTTGTTATTTGACCAGTGGTTAAAAAAATAATTAAATTTATTTCCTAGAAGCCAGGATTGACCTTTAGACCTTATTAGAAGATAAAAGAACCCTTAAAAGGACCAAAACCCAGTTTACATTGGCGGAATAATTCAATTATTTGATGCAAGCCAAGTTCTGATTTCATATAAAAAGGGAAAGATAATCCCCCCTCCCATATTCCTCCAGAAGATTCATTCCCTTCGCTCTCCCGGATGCTCGGGATCACTCTCTTCATTCATCACCTTCCGGCACCGCACTGCAAAAGTATCCCGCTATTCCATTCGGCTCTACTGCATGCCAAGGTGGACTACACTTGATTTTTCCTCCCCATGCCTACCGTAGTTTTGGAAGGAATACTATTGGTCCAACAAATAGGGCCTGTTCCGGTTCTTTATAGGGATTCATAAAAACTGATTCCCTTCAATTTCAATCTTTGCTTGTACTCCTGTAGAGCCTTTAAAAACCTTTCATAATTTTTGTTTTCCAAAACAGTCCAACCCACCTCAGCATACGCAATCAACCTTGGGAATATCTGTTTTTCCAAGGCTTCCACATTGGGGGTCCATTCCGTCCACATTTGCGTTCCCGTTCCGAGTATATTTTTGTGGTATTTTTCTTCCAAATCATCCGGTATTGGATTGAAGGCATAGGATTTAGAAAGAGGCAACCGCTCGTAGGTATAGTCCAGATAAGTGTCCCAATGATTGGAATTTACCACTTGATAGCCCCCTTCAACTGCCTTTTGGATCAAGGAAAGGTCCCCTTTCCAAAAATGAACGATGGAGGATGAAGCCAATTTCTGTTCAACAGCATCCTGTGATTCTTCCCTCTCCTCGTGGATGTCATCTCCCATGATCTCATTCCAACCCATCATGCGCTTACCGGCATTCTCAAGATAATTTGAAATTTGATTTGTAAAGTATATCTGTAAATCCACAGGAGATTTCAGGTTTTCCTTGGCCATAAAGGCTTGAATTTCATCTGACTTGATCCAAGGATCATAATTCACCTCATCTCCTCCAATATGGATGGCTTCCCCTGGAAACAATGAAATCACTTCGTCCAAAACATCTTTCAAGAAACCCACTACTTTTGGGTCAGAAATATTAAATGAATCTGGCATTTTACCGAAAATCTCCGGAACTGTTTCTGTAGTCCCCAGCGCTCCAAGCCAAGGATAACCCGCGATGGCAGCCATGGCATGACCGGGCATTTCGATCTCCGGGACTATGGTGATATGCCGCTCTTTTGCATAAGAAATTATTTCCTTTATTTCTTCTTGGGTATAGAAGCCTTCATGAGATTCCCCGTATCGCTTTTCGCTGCGGTATTCCATCTGGGTATCTTTCCGCTTTGCTCCTATTGCTGTAAGCATTGGGTATTTTTTGATTTCTATCCGCCAGCCTTGATCATCGGTGAGATGCCAGTGGAAGGTATTCATTTTCAACAAAGCCATTTGGTCCAAAAGCTTTTTCACTTCCATACCCCCCATAAAATGCCTGGATTCGTCCAGCATAAAGGCGCGCCACTGAAATCTTGGCTTGTCGGTGATTTCCACATAGGGTATGGTGATGGCTTGACTTTCTGAACTGTGTTCAAATGTCACGGGCAATAATTGCCTAAAGGTTTGCACTCCATAAAAGATCCCTGTGGGAGTGGCTGCCTCTATGGTTATTCCATCCCCCTGAACACGGAGCCGATACCCTTCGACGCCTAACTTCTCTATCAAATTGTTTTCCAGCACCAGTTTCAAACCCTCTCCTATTGGGCGAATCGCAGCTTTCCTTCCAAATCCTTTTTCCAAAAAATCAGCCAGATATTCGGCTTCATTTTGAACCTCACTTGATCCAATAATAACCAAGTCACTTTCAAGAACCATCTCTCCGGACCCATATTTCATCTCTAATGGATGTGGAATAATCTGCGCTTTTGAATTGAAAATGGTTCCGCAACAAACCGTGAGAAAAGCGAGTAGGTAAATGATGTTTTTTTTCATATTTGAGAATGAGTGAATCTGCTTCGAACTATTGAATGCTTGGATCATGTGCGTGAATAGACAATTTTTCCTGCCTTTATCGTCTGGACAATATTTATTTTGCCTTCTACTTGTTCAAAAACCATTAAATCGGCTTTTTTACCGATTTCTAATCCAAAAGAAGGCCTTGCCTTTATTGCCTCCAGGGCTTTAATGGAGGCCATATCAACAGCTTTGGCCAGAGAAGTTATTTGGCGGTTGCTTAGATTTTCTATGCAGTCAAGAAGGGACTTGGCCGATCCGGCCAAAAAATCCGGGGAATCTTTCATAAACAGCCTGCCCTGTTGATCCAATTCAATATCTCCTCCAATGTGGCTATGATACCTGCCGGGTTTCATTCCTGCAAATTTTGTTGCATCGCTCACCAATACAGTCATTTCGGGCTTTACTTTCAGCAATACTTTTAAGAGGGAGTCGGGCAAATGAAAACCATCGGCGATGATGGTGGACCATAGGCCTTCAGAAGCAAGCTGTTCCCAAATATAGTTCGAATGTCTGGGGAGCATTGCATGGGTTGCATTACCCAAATGGGTTGAGATGGACGCACCGGCGGCTACTGCTTCTTGGATTTGTGCGGGACTTGCAGCGGTGTGACCAATAGCGACGACCACACCCCTGTCCACACACTTACTGATAAACGCAGTTGATGCTAACCATTCGGGGGAAAGTGTGATCATCTTAATTTTGCCTTCGGCGATTTCTTGCCATTTACAGAAAAGGTCCCAGTTGGGCGCTTGGATAAATTCAAGCGGATGTGCTCCTCTAGGACCATTCTCTTTTGAAAGGAATGGTCCCTCAAGGTGGATTCCTCCGATTGTTTCCTTTATTGACTTCTCCTTGCAGGCATGGACGATGTTTTGAATGGAATGCCTGATGTTTGCATCACTGTTTGTGATTAATGTGGGAAAATAAGTTGTGACGCCAGTTTCCCATAAATATTTTGTGATCAGCTCGACATCCTCAATATTGGTGTCTTCTTGATTGAAATCTTTTCCTCTGAAGCCATTCACCTGAAGATCTACCAATCCGGGTGCTATCCAATAATTATTCTTACTGCTTTTGATTTCGGCAATATTTGAAATGATGTCCTGCTCAATATCAACCCGAATTGTCTTCAGCGATTTATAGTGCAGACCTTCCATACTGTGTTTCATAGCTTATTGGTTTTTCTCAATTCTTCCCAGGTTCATGTGAAGTTCATTTACTTTTTGAGGGACTTTTCTTTTATTAAAATATCCACAAATCACAAATAACAAAAATGAAACTAAAATTGGTGAACCAATCTCGATGGATAGAGAAGCAATTGGGATTACTTTGAGGAGAATGAATGTCAATAAACCTCCGACAATCGAAATGATGGCAACCCTCCCGTCACTTTTCCTGAAAGCAGGCAATAATCCCAATATCATGGGTATGGCGATCGGACCCAAAAGTGCTGCAAACCATGAAATGATCAAGCCGAATACACCTCCGAAATAACCCGAGTTCAATGCCGTGAGGATCGTCAATATTGTAAAAGAAAGTGTTGTTATTCGTGCAAGCCGCAAGAGTTGACTTTTAGAATAGGTTTTGATTGAAGGAAAAATAACGGGAAGAATATCCCGACTGATCACCGCCGAAACTGTATTGGAATCAGAAGCCGTCATGGATAATGTGTTGGCAAACAAAGAGGCCAGTACCAAACCCACCAAACCAGATGGCAAAAATTCCAAAACCATCATGCCGTATGAAAGGGTTGGATCAGCCATGTTTTCAAAAAAAATGGGCGTGGCAAACATCGGATAAAGCAAAATCAAAGGCCATGTAAAATAAAGCAGGGATGACAATATTGCTGCTTTTTTGGCCATTTTTCCCGAAGAAGTTGAGATAAATCTTGTGGCAAGATTCCAAGTGCCCCCACTGTAACTAAAAAAATTAATCACCAGCATCACGAGTGCAAAAGTGATGGTGTAAGGATCATTGAAAAAATCGGAATTCCCGGAGGGAAGCCTGTCCCACATCGTCACGATACCGCTGATTCCATCGTCGAGTTTGAGTAAAATCATGACAAACATCGTGAGACCCGCAAGCAGCTGGACAATAAATTGTCCAAAATCATTCCATACATCCGCCCAAAGCCCCCCGATGGTAATGTAAACCAGAGAAACCAATCCGACCAAAAGGATTCCAAAAGCAATCGAGGTGCCACTAAATACATTCAGGAGAACAGCTATGGCGGCGAGCTTCCCTCCTGTATCAAAAATTTTGATGATCGTTCCCGTCCAGGCGATCAGCTGTTGCGTAGGCAAATTATATCTTATCAACAAATACTCCGTAGGCGATTGGATTCCAGCATAAATCCTCAACCTTGACCACCTTGGCGCTATGTAAAATGCAGCGATCATGGTGGAGAGTCCCACTGTAAAGGCCCACCAAACATATAAGGTGAATCCATGTGTGTAGGCAATTCCGGCATAAGCGACGAATACTGCCCCACTGTATCCAGAAACATGGTGGGAAATACCTGAAAGCCACCAGGGCAACTTCCCTCCTGCTGTATAAAAATCAGCGGAGTCTTTTACCCGGAAATACGCCCAAAGGCCAATTGACAAAAGCATCAGGAAATAGACAAACAGAACAATCCAATCGAGTAATTCCATCCTTATTTCAACTTTGACAAACGGTTGTGAAGCACAAGAATCTGCTGTGTTCTTAGCTTGTTTTGATCCTCCAATTCCGAGTCGTACAAAAATCCTTTATTCAACTGCGTGAATCTCTCGCTCAACACCTTGGCATCCTCCAATATCTGTTCTAATTGACTTACCAATTCAGGCGTCATCGATTGTAAAAAGGTCTCTGAATTATAAATTGCTTCAATTTCTTTAAAGTCTAAATAATGCATCCTCAGGTCGGCCATGAGTTTGAAATGAGCAAATTCATGGTCGTTGTTTTTGGTGGAAACTTGAACCAATTCCTCTCTTACTTTCCTGAAATTTTCCTTCATCGCCTCTATGTTCTTGCTTTTTTCAGGCTTCCCATTGACAATAAGTTCAGGCGGAAATGATAAAAAAGCCCATAATTTCAAAGATTCATTTTCACTCAGTCCAAATCGCTCTTGGCCATACCGAAGAATAAATTCCTTGGCATCAATTGGTTTGCTGTTTTTCAAGGATTCCGCATAGCTGGCTATCAAAATTCTAAATCCAGACATAGGATAGGTATTTCTGATCTGTGTCATGTCCACCACATCATATCCCACATCCCATGTAAAGCCGTACAACCCGGTAGTTGACCATGAAGTCATGACCATCCCTGTATAGTTGTTTTCTCTTGCATGGGGAATGAACTCTCTTTGGTTTTTGAAGTGTGTTGGCCAATCTGTTACGTACCAGTTGTCAGGATGGCTCCGAATGGAAGGAGCTCCCCAAAAGGAATAGCCTAATTTCTGAAGATTCGGAATATCTCCGAAATGATTGATCTTCCAACCATAATTCCAATCAATAAAAATTGTCTCACTTGGCAGTTCTGCTGCTGCTTCAGGATACTTCAAAATGATATCCGCCCACATCAAAGGGGTTTTCCCCATTTCTATGACAATGTTTGTGATCATTTTCATGTGATCCACAAACAATTTGGATTTCCCAACTTCGCTTACCCGCTGACGACAAAGTTCACAATGTCCCAAAAGGTAGGTTTCATCTCCTCCTATGTGGATAAAGTCAGAATTGTGGGTTTCTATCAAATCTCTAAACAACTCCGTAAACAGCTCCTTGCTTTCCTCAGTTTTCAAGGGACAGATTTGTGAGATATCCTTTCTGTCTTCTTTTAAATGACTATATCTTGGATTTCTTAAAATATATTCGACGTGCCCTAAACTTTGTTGCAGGGGCACCACTTTGATTCCAAGCCCTTCACAAAATTCAATAAAGTCCACTACTTCCTCTCGGGAGTAAGAATATTCATTTGAAATAGTGGCATGCTTGGCAAAAGGATATGTCCCTTCCCATTCAACGATTAAGGTGTTCAAACCAAAACCCACCATTTCCTCCGCAAAGGCCTTGAGTGCATCGGGAGTCATTACCTGGATTCTAAGATCAAGGTGAAACCCTTTGATTTTGAAATCCTCCTCTTTTGAATTTACCGACTCCCCTGCAAAAGACAGAGGAATATGAGCCGCTGTCAATAGAACAAGGCATAAAATGGTTAAGAGTTTTCTTCTAATCATATCGGGATGAAATTTGATTGGCTTTTTTTGTTGGGGTATTTTCTGTGAATGCAACCTATATATAACTTTCTGGCTGCAACCTTAGGCTTTCCGAGCTTCCTCTAAATCCTTTAAATCTAAAGGAAGCCCATGAAAGCATTCTATGATTCAACCTTCAAGTTCAGGAATCGAAAGACCCTTTGCTGCGTCTTTATCAAAATAAAACTTACAATTTGGATGCGTGGTCAGGATTGACGCAGGACAAGAATGGGACAGGGGACCCGTAAGCGTGTTTTTTACCGCTTCGCTTTTGTTGGCTCCCAACACCACGCAAAATAGGTGTTTTCCTTTCATCAGCGTAGGTACTGTCAGTGTGAGCGCCAATTTCGGGACATCCTCAATTGTTTCAAAGCATCCATCATTGACTTGTTGTATCCTACACTCTTCATCCAGTTCAACTGCCTTGATGGTTTCCGGATCTTCAAAGTCTGCTACAGGGGGATCGTTGAAAGCAATATGGCCATTTTCTCCTATTCCCAAACAAACTATATCAATCTTGTCCTTATGGATCAATCTTGAATATCTTGTGATTTCATCCTGTGTTTGGGCATGTGTGTCGATTAGATTGACCTCTTTCAGTGCCACTTTTGAAAATAATTTTTCTTCAAGGAATTTGGAAAACAATTGGTTTGAATTTTTGGGCAGGCCTATATATTCATCCATATTCATTGCCACTACTTTTTGCCAGTTGATTCGCTTAGACGCTGCCAAATACTCAAGCATACCACTTTGAGAAGGCGCAGCCGCAAAGACAATCCGAACAACATCCTGATTGTCCAGTAATTTGAGTATACAATTTTCAACTGCTTTTCCGGCGGCTATACCCACTTTATTTTGTTCTGAAAAGACTTGGACGTCTTTTTGAAAATCTGTCATTTTTTTAAATTTTAAATGAAACAGGGGGGCAAAGATTCACCCTCGGTTATGGAGAAAAAGCCCACCTGTCTCAGTACCAATTGAAAAAGAAAATATTTTACTGAATGGTGATCAATACGTCGAACGCATCCAATCTGGCACCGGCCCTATCCCTTGCTGATAACACAATTTTATCGGTACTCCCATTGCCATCATTGATATAAAGGAGATTCATGACATTTATATCATTCTGGGTAAATCGGTCACCAACCTTCAAAATACTTGCTCCTCTAACCAGAAAACCTCTTTCCGGACCTTCTACGACAGTATAGATGATGTCATTGACGGATGCTCCTGTGATTTCAAGCATCTCTTTGTTCCAGACAAATGAACCTCCAGATTCGACCGTAAAACCTGCATTGGTCACAAATTCCAGAGCGCTATCCCCAGTCGCAATGGTTGCGATCAACATTGGAGGTGCAATCGTTGGGTGCTCTTTGGAAGCGAGATCGTTTGTTTCGTCTTTGGTAAATTCACCATCCAGCATAAATGTCACCCTTCCCAATGAATTTTGGGTAGAAAAGAAATCCGTTATGTCATAATTGAATGCAGTGATTTTTGTGGTTTTTAGCGTTGCAATCGGACCATCATCCGGAAGGGTGGCATTGTTCCAATTCAGCCCCATTTCTGTCCAGGTGGTGTCCTTCACGTGGTAAAGGTCCAAATCATTATTTCTGGCGTGTGTAAATACAACCCCAATTTGAAATCTCAAATCAGTGATTACACCTTCAGTTTCAAGCTCATTTAAATCAAACATCAAATAGGCTCTTCTATCAAAATCCCCTGCGCCGGTTACGTTTTTCACTCTCAGAAGAGGATTTGTCCCGAAATTCGCATTCGATTGAGCACCTCCATTCACAAAGCTATCAAAAAGAGGAAAGATGGTGTCTGTTCTGACCGATGGGTCCAAAGCATCGAAATTCACAGAGGGGGCAGAGAAGAAAACAATTGAATTGACCACATGGATCACTCCATTGGTGGGCTCCAGATTTGAGGTGGATATTTCCCATTGTCTGCTGGTATTTTGATTGATTAGACCTATGAAATTTGTATTGTGAGACAAGAATATTGACTGGCCACTTTCTGTTTCGTAAGAAATGGGGAAATTGCTTTCAAATAATTCAGGATCTGTAAACAATACTTTGGCCTTCACAATATGGTACCTCAAAACATTTCTTAAGATAGGAACTGGAACTTCGGATAAACTGCTGTAGGCGTTACTCTGAAGATAAGTAGTAAAAGCGGCATTTGTAGGCGCTATAAATGTCCTGATTGACTCACCACCATAAACACCCTCAAGTCCAGTCAACTCAATAGCATTTTTTAACATTGAGAACGAATCATTTGTCTGAATAAACTCCAAAGCCGACACGCCCAAGTCACCCGTTGTCCCTGATTCCTTATAATCGAAATTATCCTGAATCACACAACTGAAGCACATGCTCAAGCCAGCCAAACACATGACTACAAAGGATATGGATTTTGTAAATTTTATATTTTTCATCTTGATAGATTTAGATTGTACGATACTAGAGGCATCACATTATTTATTGATAAAATAAATTTTGCGAAAGGTTTGGGTTCCTGTTCAGGGCATCTTCGTGGATTGGCCAAAGTAAATTCCGTTCATCGTTTAATCCATTGATTGGATTCATGACTTCTATTGCCTTTCCAGTTCTAACCAAGTCAAACCACCTGTGTCCTTCAAATGAAAGCTCTATTAATCTTTCATGTAAAATAGCAGACTCTACATCGCCATATAAATTGGTGGCTCCAGCCTCATCCAAGTTCGCAAGCCCCGCCCTGTTTCTGATGGTATTCAATAAGGAAAGCGCCTCAGCAGTTTGCCCCATCTGATGGTGGGCTTCAGCTTTTAATAGCATAATATCCGCTAATCTGAAGAGAACGATGTTTTTATCTGAAGGGTCCGGACTTTCGTCACTGAAACCTTGTCCAAAAAACTTCCATATTTTCCGTGGCTGAGTTTCGGCAACATCATAAATCAAATCTTGCCTCAAATCCCCATCTTCAAAAGAATTCCTGAAAGATTGACTTGGAAAGAAATTACTATCCGATCCGAGTGCATAGAGTACCCTCAATGAATTCCTTTGAACTTCATTGTAGCCAATTTCAAAAATACTTTCATTGGTATATCCCTGGGTAAATATCCGTGACCAATCATTCATTGGTACCAATGCGTACAGATTGTTTGCAAGTACTTTTTCAGCCGAACCAATGGCATTGGGATAATCTTTCTTCCACATGTAAAGGTGCGTCAGCATTGCCTCCGCGGCCCCTCTGGTAATCAAAATTCTATTCCGTTCTCCACCAAAACTTGCTCTGCAATTTTCTGAAGCATAAATCAAGTCTGCTTCAATTTGATTCAAAACCAGCTCTTTATCAGACCTTTCCGGAAAAATATTCTGCTGAACGCTTTCATAAGGCTCTAAAATCAAGGGAACATCACCCCATACTCTTACCGCATAGAAATAAGAAAGTGCACGCAGCGCTCTGGCTTGGCCTACAAGCTGTCGTCCAAACTCGTTGTCATCTTCCAACACGGTAGGGATATACTTGATTGCATAATTTGCCCTACTGATTGTTTCATAAAGATTGTTCCATCTCGCAGATGCCAAAATAGAATTCAAAGTGTTCTGCTGAAGAAGAAAGGGATCACCTGCCTGGTTTGTATTGACAGCATCGGCTCGACCTTCTCCCCACAAGGAGAAATTTGTGGAATATGTAGCCTGAACAGCGTCATAGATTCCATAAACACCAGCCTGAGCGTCACTTGATGTCTTGTAAAACCCTTGAGCTGAAAAGCTGCTGATGGGGTCTCTTTGCAATAAGTCATCTGAACAAGAATAAATGCTCAGCAATAAAATTCCTAGAAATATCTTTAATGTATTTTTCATAGCTGTATTTCTTTATAACCCAATATTTAAACCTAGGATAATGGTACGGCTCTGAGGGTATGAACCTTCATCAACTCCTACTCTCAATCCACTATAAGAATTTACATCAGGATCATACCCCGTATAGTTTGTCCAGGTGATCAAATTGGTAGCTGTCACGTAGGCATCCAATTTGGAAATCTTCCAACGATTCAGCATTTTATTTGGCAAGCTATATCGGAAATGTACATTCTTGAGTTTGATATAAGATCCATCTTCAACCCATCTGCTTTGAATTCTGTTCATCGATTGCAAAGGATCATCTCTGACAGGCTTGGGATAATCTGTTATGTCACCTTGCTGTCTCCACCTATTCAAGGCGTCTGTAGAAAGGTTATTGTATCTGACAATTGAATTTCTTTGGTGATTGATTTCACTGTAGATATCATTTCCATAAGAAAATTGGAAGAAAACACTTAGGCTGAAATTTTTATAGGTGAAGTCATTGTTGATCCCTCCAAAGAAATCCGGGGTTGCATTCCCGATCACCTGCCTATCGTTTTGGTCTATAAAACCATCTCCATTGACGTCGTGCCAAATCGGATCTCCTCCTCTGTATGCAGGGCCTTGCGCTCCGTTTGTGATCCCGTTGACATTGTCTTCATCCCTGGCGTAGACTCCGTCAAACCTCCAACCATAGAAAGTTCCAATGGGAAATCCTTCTTTCAAAATGTGAAAAGCGCCATTTTGGATAAAACCATTTGTCAGCAAGTTGTCGGGCAAATCTTTTACACTATTCCGATTGGAACTGATGTTAAAACTTGTTGACCAGCTATAATCCAGAGTGGAAACATTCCGTGTGGTCATCAACAATTCAATTCCCTTATTTTGGATGCTTCCAATGTTTTGGGTGATGAAATTAAAACCTGTCTCTCTTGGAATTGGCACATTGTAGAGCAAATCATTCGTATTCTTGATATATGCATCTACATTGATCATCAGTTTATTTTCCCAAAAAGAGAGATCCAATCCGGCATTGTATTGCGTAGTGGTCTCCCATGTCAATCCGGAATTGGGCATCACAGAGGGAGAAGCTCCTGAATAATCCAAGTAATTGGTCCCAACTAAAAACTCACCCTGTGAAGTATAGTTGCCAATCGCTTCATTTCCGGTTTTCCCAGCACTAAAACGAACTTTACCATCATCCATGAAATTCACATTATCAAAAACGCCTTCATCTGAAAATCTCCATCCAACCGATGCAGATGGGAAATACCCGAACCTGTTATCTTTACCAAATCGGGAGGATCCATCCGCACGGATATTTGCTTCAAACAAATATTTCCGCTCAAAATCATATGAAACTCTACCAAAATAAGACAACATGGAGTGTTCGCTGGCAACGTTGACACCTTGATTGGAAATCGTACCGGCACCGTTCAGGGTCCTGATATTATCACTTGTAAAAAAGAGCCCATCCAGACCTGTACGTTCATATTTCCAATCTTGGTAACTAAATCCTGCAAGTGCTCCAAAATTGTGACTTGTTCCAAACTGCTTTTGATAAGTCAGGATGTTTTCATTAGCCCAAGTCATGTTGTTAGATGACCTCACCGAACCAGTATTGTATCCTGCACGAAAGTCAAGTGTAGAAGGGATAAAGGTGTCTTCCTTCATGGAGACAAAATCCACATTGATACTACTTCTGAATTTTAAACCCTCAGCAATTTTATATTCTGCGTATTGACTCGCAATCAGCCTGTTACTTTTGTTCAAGTTGGTCGAAAGCTGTGCAAGGCCTACAGGGTTTCTTCTTCCCAATTGATACCCATTGAGGGATCCGTCAGGCAAGTTCATGGCAAATGTTGGAGGCCGTATCAACAATTCCCTTACGATACTTAAGTTCCCGGATCCTGCAGCATTAGACCTATTGTTTACAGCATTTGTATAGGACACACTTTGCCCAATCGTAAGCCTGTCGGATACATCAAAATCAACATTAAGCCTGGAAGTGATTCTTTTATAATTGGAATTTAAAATAACCCCATCTTGATCAAAGAAAGAGGAACTCCATGCATATCTCACGTTGTCAGAACCACCTCTTATTGAAAAATCTATATTGCTTTGTTTCGCCACACGAAACATTTCACTTTGCCAGTCAAAATCACCATTGTTGATAGCACTTAATGAATCAAGAACCGCAGGTATTATTTGCTCTGAACTGTTTGCATTTCGATAAGAATCCAAAACAGCACTCCTGTATTGACTTGCATTCAAGACACCCAGATTTCTGGAAACAGTACTGATGCCTGAGTTAAAGTTCACATCCACCTGGGGTTTACCAGATCTCCCTCTTTTGGTAGTGATCATGACTACTCCATTTGCGGCACGTGACCCATAAATCGCAGTAGATGCGGCATCTTTCAAAACTTCAATCGACTCTATGTCTGTCGGATTAATATCCGCCAAGGGATTCAAACCAAAATTCTCCGTTCCGTTTAATGAAGAAGACACGTTTGTCTCTATCGGCACGCCATCCACTACATAGAGTGGAGAATTTCCCGCATTTAAGGAGGAATTACCTCTGATGTTAATGGTCATCCCGCCACCAGGTGCTCCGGAATTTGATGTAACCTGAACCCCTGCTGCCCTACCTTGTAAGACAGAAATCGGGTCTTGAAAATTTGTTTTCGAGATTTCATCACTGCCAACGGATACAACAGCACCTGTTAAATTTCTCTTTTCTTGAACTCCATAGCCGATTACTACAAATTCATTCAAATCACTGGTCGATGATTGCAAGGATATATTCAGTTCACTGAAATTTCCTACCCGGATTTCTTGTGTTTCAAAACCCAAATAAGAAAATCTTATTATATCTTGACCGGAAATATTTCCCAACGTGTACAAACCATCTAAATCAGCTGACGTGCCGTTTGAGGTCCCCTTTACCAATACACTTGCCCCAAAAATGGGTTCTCCTGTTTTACTATCTGTAATTTTACCCTTAATGGTAATGCCAGGGGTTTGTGCATATCCTGAAATTGAACAAAAGAACATGACGAGAAGAGAAAGTCCTATTTTGAGTGCTAAGCGACTGCCCATATATTTAAATAGGGCATTTCTGATTCTTTGGCTCATAGAATTGAAGTTAAATGTGTTTCAATAGAATTTTATTTAAGTACCTGCTTCAAATGTAAAATTTTAGACAATATCATGCAAACGTTTGCATGATATTTTTCAAGAAAGAGCGGGGGATTTTTGAATAATTAGTCAAAATCAGTAAATAAAACAGGCTAAACAGCCTTTTATTCACATAAACACATATAATAAAAAAATTAAAATTTTCATTATATTGCAAACGTTTGCAACCAGTAACTTTATGAAAAAAAAGAGAATTACCCTCGTTGACCTTGCAAAAGAACTGGAATTGGCTGCCTCAACAATTTCCAGGGCTCTTGACAATCACCCCGGAATAAGCATTGAGACAAAAGAAAAAGTCTTAAAAAAAGCAGAAGAACTGGGTTTCACAAGGAACTCAATCGCCTCAAGTTTCAAGAAAAACAAAACTTTGACGATTGGAGTGATTGTCCCACGAATTGACATCCACTTTCACTCTTTGGTCATCAGTGGTATTGAGGAGTTTGCCTACAAAGCGGGTTACAATGTGACTATTTTTCAATCAAGGGATTCCTTAGAAAGAGAAAAAGAAATCACCAAAATCCTCCAAAACAAAATGTCAGAGGGTGTAATCATTTGTCTAGGAACAGAAACCAATAGTTATGAGCATTTTGAAAAGCTCAACAGAATGAAAGTGCCCTTGGTTTTTTATGACAGGGTGCCTACTGGTATGGAAGCGAATAAAATCGTTATCAATGATTTTGAATCTGCCTTCAAAGCAACTGAACATCTTATCGAAATCGGTTGTAAAAGAATCAGTCATATTGGTGGTAACCAATCTACAGGTATCTTCAAAGCAAGATTTGAAGGCTATAAGGCTGCATTGACAAAGCATGATTTCCCAATTGATGAAAGTTTGATCTATTTCACAAAAGACTTGAGTTATGAGGAAGGAGCTCTTTTCGCAGAAAAACTAGTTGATCTAGTTCCCAGACCTGACGGTGTTTTTTGTTCCAATGACTATACAGCTGTCAGTGCCATTCAGGTTTTTCAAAAAAAGCTGGTCAAAATCCCGGAAGAAGTCGCTATTGTCGGATTCAGTAATTATCCTATTTCAAAAATCATAGAACCGCATCTAACAACCGTAAACGATCGCGCTTTCGAAATGGGTTTGGCGGCTGCAAAATTATTGATTGGTCAAATTGAGGAGGAGGAAGAAATCATCCAAACTGAAATCATCACCATTAAAACAGAGCTTTTGATTCGAGAATCAAGTTCAAGATAATTTCATTGGTGACTGGAATCCAGCACTCTTGATAAAACGATGTAAAAATCGTCCCTTTTCACTTTGTATTTCAGTTTTCCGGAGGAGGGATTCTAATAAAAAAAAGGACCCTTCTTCCTTAAAAAACCAGTTTTTTTGAAACAAAGGTCTTGGAAATCCGAGCCCGCCAATTATCCTAATCCCCTACCCATCCAGCTCGGATTACTTTGGCATAATTGTTCTTAGACCCCATTCTCTGCATGAGGGATTGCTGTATCCACCAATGTTGATAAATGGATGTGGATTCGCAATGCATAAAACGGGTTAAACAATTTTCTCCATTTTCAATTTTATTCCATCCTGAAATTGATTAAAAATCAGTCTTTGTTAAATGTTTATGAATGTACCCTTTGGGCACCACAGCCTATTCTCCAGATAGTCTGATTTTCATGGCGTTTCAACCTCATTAATAAAGCGAGTGCAAATTTCGGATCAAAGGGCAAACTATATGCGGATAATGGATGCATTTCCAAGGAGTTGTATGAGCTTTATTTAGGGATATAGTACATTTGATCTTCAGTATTCGCGACAATACGAAGAATACACTTTTGGAGCTTAAAGTCAAAATATTGCTTAAAAAAAGATCAGTGATCGAAACGGTCATCAATTAACTGAAAAACATCAGTCAGATTGAGTATTCCAGACATGATTCATTTGAGAATTTCATTCCCAGCCTTATCCAAGACTTGTACTCATTCTTCCCAAAAAAGCAGGCCATCAAATATGACTAGGTCTTTTTTTTAACCAGAATACTCTATTTTAAAGTCGAACTCGGGTTTATAGTATTTTAATTAAACTTCTCAAAAAGAAATAATTAAATAAATTATAAATAACATTCAATTTAATAGATTATTAAACAAAATTTTGTTGTTATTTTTTATAAAATTTTCATCATTACTACACATACAGCTTTGAACTATTTTCATAAAAATAAAATTTAATTTGCAAAACTGTGTTTTAATTTGCTAGTTCGCATTCGAAATGTAGTTTTTTTTTTAAATGCTTGGAAATAAAATTATTTAATGAAATCTTTTATATTAATTTTGACGTTAATTTTTTTACATATTTCAAAAGGATATGGACAGGACAAGGATAGTAGTATTTCTGATCTGTTTTACATTTATACGGATTTTATAAGTGACACTCGTGGTCAGAGTTGCCCAATGTATCCGAGTTGTTCACATTATTCAATGCAGGCTTTCAGTCAATTTGGTGCCTTAAAAGGTCTATTACTAACTTCAGATAGACTCATCAGATGTGGTCATGAACAGCGTCTCTATGATCTTAATTGGAAAAAAGGAGAACCAAAATTTGAGGATTTTCCAACTTGGGAATTTAGTAAAAGCCCATTATCACAACGTTATCCGGCGAAATTTTCCAAAAATATTACTTTTTACGACGATAAAAATGACACTACCTTTTTCCTTTCTTTGATAAACGCTAAAGATTATGAAAGCGCAATTATTGAATACAAACGCCTAGTCCATTTTGGTGAAAAAAACAAGCAAGTATTAATACTTGAATTGAATCATTTGATCGCATTAAATGCCATAGGAGAACATGAAAAATTAATTTTTTATTTTGAAAACCGATTGGAAGATCATATAAAAAAGGAGCCAGAAATTTTATTAGAGTTGGCAGATGCACGATTTAGATTAAATAACTTTGAAGATGCTATATCTACGCTAACGGCTATAAATCTGCATGATAAATACTATCCTTATAAAAATTTATTATCTGGGGTGTCGTATGCCTATCTAAACAATTATGAAGCAGCGTTAACTGAATTTAATGATGTAGATCAAGATTTTATTTATTTGGATTATGCGAAAAGTAATGTATTGATAATAAATAGTATCGAAACATTTAAAAGAAAAAAACCATATATCGCTGGAGTTTTGGGACTGGTACCTGGCGGCGGTTATTTTTATGCAGGTCAGAATACTACGGGTTTGACTTCTTTAATACTAACTGGGCTTATGGGGTATGCCAGTTATACCAGTTTCAAAACCGGAAATCATGGAGTTGGTATTTTAGCTGGAATTTTCACGGTGACTTTTTATTCAGGGAGCATTACAGGTGGAATCAATTCAATAAAAAGACAAAACCTAAACAAGGAAAAGAATTTAAAATCCAAACTTTTATACATCACACAATAAACAATTTCACTTATTTAATTTCTAAAATCATGATCAAAAAAATCTCCAATTCAAATTCAGTTTGGGTATTATCACTACTCCTGACATTTTCCATTTCATTCATGTCTTTTGTGCCAAAAAATTATGAAAAAATACTTTTGAAATCAGGAACATTGATTGCACTCGAATCCGCTCAAGAAATTAACTCTGCCACTGTGATTGCAGGCCAATCCATCGATTTCTTTGTGCGAACTGACATAAAAGTCGATGACAAAGTTGTTGTAAGAAAAGGAACTGTTGCCAAAGGGCTGGTACAACGCGTACAAAAAGCAAAAGGTATTGGAAAAGAAGGTTATGTAGAAATAGACATTCGTTCCTTACCTGCAGTCGATGGTTCTGAAATTTTATTAACTGGTGCCAAAATATATGAGGAAGGAGAAGACAAACAAACCTTGTCTATCGTTTTGGGTGTATTGGTTTGCCTTTTGTTTTTAACGATGAAGGGTAAAAATGGAGTTATCCCACAGGGATATTCTGTTGATGCCCGTGTTGGGAACGATGTAATGATTGCAGTAGATTAACAAAAGGATATTGACTTAGAAGTTTATTGGTTTTAGTGAAGCTGTCTTTATCCTGGCAGCTTCACTAAACTTATTTAAATGGCTTTTTGATTAAATCAAAGCTATTTGAATAGCTGAAAAATAATTACTGTCATCCGACTAAACTAAAAAAATCAAAATAAAGTCCTCTAATATCGTTGTAAAGGATTTTTGTTAAAACACAAAAAGTGCCCCCTATCCTATCATGAATAAATGGTTTTGTACGTTTTAAAGGTCTTTTTGGTACATCCTTTTATAATAAGCTTTGGCATGGGTGAAATTTTTTCCAGACTTGACATAGGAAAATAAATTTTTTTGCCGCTACTATGACCATGGTGGAAAAATCCTCCGCCTCCCTTAACCGCCTGTGTAGGACTGTAAACAAGAGGTTAAGGATCAACGCCACCCATATTTGGATCTTGATGACATTCTCGCGGTCCGACAAAAAGTATTTGAGCTCAAAATTATGCTGATTTTGCAAAGCGAAATTCTGAAGGGTTTCTCTTTGCCAATTTGTGTTTGGATAATCCAGCGGATCTGATCCATTTCTGAATAGCTCAATTTCATCTGGACTGTAGACTTGATTCAATCCATTTTGGTTGTTGTTGTAATAGGCTATTTCATTTCGGATGATCGCATAAGTAGCTGCATCTGCCAGTTTTGGTAACCTGGTTGGGGAAGAAAAACCTTGGTTCAAGGTATAA
>NZ_JAUSPP010000032.1:0-29185 GCF_030656585.1 Rhodonellum sp. | reverse complement strand
ATGGTAGGGGATCAATTAAGAATCAACCAAATCCTGAATAACCTGATCAGCAATGCCTTGAAATTTACCCACAAAGGAAGCATTGAGGTTTCGATCGTGCAAAACTCCAACAATACCATTGCTTTGGTTGTGGAGGATACCGGGATGGGGATGAACCAAGAGGTATTGAAAAAAGTATTTCAGGAATTTAATCAAGGGGATGCCTCCATGACGCGGAAATTTGGGGGAACGGGTCTTGGTCTCGCCATTGTGAAGAGATTGGTGGATCTTCAGCATGGAGAAATAAAGGTAGAAAGCGAGGTTGGAAAAGGGACCAAAATAAGTCTTGAAATCCCCACTCAATTCGTAGCGCCGGTATTGAAAACCGCTCAGGAGGACATCAAATTCACCTACAGCTTGAAGGGCTTGGATATTCTGGTGGTTGACGATGATACGATTGGTCTCAAATTTATCCGATTGCTATTGGAAAGTCTTGGTGCCAATGTAGTTTCCTATTTGGGAGGCGTGGGCTTTCGGGACAATTTCAAGAACCGTCCATTGGATTTGGCCATATTGGATATTCAAATGCCCGAAGTGAGTGGTTTTAGGGTGAAGGAAATGCTACGGGAAATCCCAGAGTACCATCAACTGCCGATTTTGGCGATGACAGCAAATGTGTTTGTAAAAGAAAAAAACAAGTTATTGGAGGAGGGCTTTGATGATTTATTGTTAAAGCCATTCACGGAAAGCCAAATACTGAAAAAAATCGGATTTTTGCTTCATTTGACCAAAATACCAGTGCAACAGATAGGGAAACAAAGAAATGAAGACATCAAGCCCTACAATCTGGAGGACTTGAGAAAATTCTGCATGGGTGATGAAGATTTGCTTCTTGAGGTAATGACAGACTTGGTTTCCAGTACTGCAGCCGATTTAAGGGAATTGGAAGTGGCGATGGAGGCCAAAAACTACAGCATCGTCCGTGAAATTACCCATCAACTTTCCAGCAGATTGGGCCAAGTCAAGGTTCCTTCCGGACAGAAAGCCAGAGAAATTGAGATTTCAATCAAAAACAATAAACTAGATGGGGTTGATGAAATTCTCAATGATTTTATTTCCGAAACCAGAATTTTTTTAGAGTTGGTTTCTCAAGACCTCAACTTACTGATTTTCAAATAAACTAGTCAATGCCGTATTTTTCCATTTTGTTATAAAGGGTCTTTCTGTCTATTCCCAGGGTTTTTGCTGCCTTGGACTTGTTGTACTTAACTTCCTGAAGGACCCTGATGATCATTTCCTTTTCCTGAAGCATCTGGCTGGTTTTGAAATCAGCGCTCTCCACATTCGAGGTTTCTTCGTGGGCTTTTGTAACAGGCTCATCTATCAATTCCCTAGGTAGGCTGTTGATTCCGATGTATTCACTTTGGCTCAGCAGAACGGCCCGGCGCACAATGTTTTTCAATTCCCGAAGATTTCCTGGCCAAGTGTATTTTTCAAAAATATGGACGGCGCCTGCATCAAATCCCTTGATGTTTTTGCCTAGCTTTTGATTGCTTTGTTCCAAAAATTGATTGGCAAAAACCATCAAATCTTCCTTTCTTTCCCGTAAGGGGAGTGCCGTGATCGTAAACTCATTCAAGCGGTGGTAGAGGTCTTCCCTAAAAGTACCCTCCTTGGCTTGTTGGAGCAATTCCTCATTGGTTGCGGCAATAATCCTGATATCAATGGGAATTTCCTGATTGCCTCCGATTTTCCTGATCTTTCTTTCTTGTAATGCCCTTAGGAGTTTTATCTGAATGTCATAGCTCAAGTTTCCAACTTCATCCAAGAACACGGTGCCTCCGCCGGCAGCCTCCAAATGCCCTATTTTGTTGTCGAGTGCGCCTGTGAAAGACCCTTTTACATGGCCAAATAACTCACTTCCGGCAAGCTCTTTGGAAAGTGCCCCGCAGTCAATCGCTACAAACTGACCATGGCTTCTCGAGGATTTTTGGTGGATCCGCTTTGCGATATATTCCTTACCTGTTCCTGTTTCTCCCAAAATGATTACTGTCAAGTCCGTCGGAGCTACAAGCTGGATGTGCTCCTCAATGTGTTTGGACGTGGCACTTTTTCCCACGATGTAATCTTCGTCGGATTTTGGGGCTGATTTCTTTTTCTTTTTAGGCGATTCATTGGCACCTTCCAATGCTTCGTTTACAGTGAGGAGCAGCTCATCCGGATTGATAGGTTTTAGGATATATTCAAAAGCACCCATTTTCATCGCTTTCACAGCAACACGAATGTCTGAATAATTGGTGATCAGCAACACAGGGATATCTTCCAAAACCTCTTTGGAATACCGAAGTACTTCCAATCCCGTCCCATCCGGCAGCCGAAAATCTGTGATAATCAGCGAAGGTTGATGCGTGTCCAGATAAACTTTAGCGTCTTCTATTTTAGTTAGGGCATCAACCGAAAAATTGTTTTTTTCCAAGAAATTTTTTATTATTCTGGAATAGGTCAGGTCATCTTCTACCAAAAGAATTTTTATCATCGATAAAGGTAAAATTTTCCTTCGGATTATTTAAAAAATAAAGCACCGAAAATATTTCCGGTGCTTTAAATGATTTAGGATAAAGGGTTTATTCTTTTATTTCTTTGCCATTGATGTCAAATTTTTTAACCAGTTCTTCACCGCCATTGTCAAATTTGATTTTGAAGTGTGTTGCGCCTTTTTCATCCGTGATTTGCCATGCTTCGGTAATGCTCAAATCTGCAATGGTTTCATCTGTGGCAATTGCCGTTTTTACAGCTGGGGGAAGTTGCTCAGGATCTAATTTAACCTTGTCCTGGTTTGTCATCACCATTTTTTCTATTTCTTGTGTCTGGGCATTCACCATCATTGGAGAAGCAGCCAAAGCGAATACCATTAATGCGGGGAAAATAAATCGCGTTTTCATGTGAATTGTATTTAAGTTAGAAATAATAAATTGGTTTATTTAAGGATTTGATTCTGAAATTCAGTTTCAGCTTGATTGATTCTGAATAGAGTTTCATGATTTTGAGCATGTGAATGGGAATAGGAATTCAACTGGAAATTTGCCCAGCTCAATAGCGTCATAAGAATTAAGCCTACACCCAAGATCAGTATGGTGATTATCTTTTTCATGTTATCTGTCGTGCAGAAGTTATGCCACTGGCCTTATGAATGAATTTGGCACAAAAATCAGTATTTTTTGGATTTTTGCTGTAGAAAAAATCAGCAGTCTGTTGCAAATTCCCTCAGCAGGGAGACAGAGATTGATTTGAGGTTTCCTACTTGGTTTTCAGTTTAAAGAGGATTCCGGAAAACGAAGTCATTCACTGTGGATTCTTTGACTCCAATTTTTTTATTGCTTCGGTTATCTTCCAAAAAACGTTAACTTTGTATACTCAAATATAACTTTGATCCCACCCAATGAGTGAAGCTATCAAACACGAGTGCGGCATAGCCATGTTGCGACTTCGTAAACCCCTTCAACACTTCATCGATAAATACGGTACACCTCTTTATGTCCCGAATCGGCTGTACGTGTTGATGCAAAAACAAATAAACAGAGGTCAGGATGGTGCTGGCGTGGCCAATATCAAAATTAACACAAATCCTGGAACGAGATACATCAGCCGCTATCGTTCTATAGAACCCCAAGCGGTAAATTTTATCTTTGATAAAATCCACAAAAAATATAAAAAGGCCAAGAAACTGGGAGGCGAGAATGCACTCTTTGACGCCGAATGGTTAAAGGAAAACATCGCCTTCACCGGGGATTTATGGTTGGGGCATCTTAGGTATGGCACTCATGGAGAAAACAGCATAGAAACCTGTCATCCTTTCCTGAAGCAAAATAACTGGAGAAGCCGAAATTTGGTCATGGCGGGTAATTTCAACATGACGAATGTGGAAGAACTTTTTGATAAATTGGTGCAACTGGGTCAGCACCCAAAAGAGAAAACCGATACCGTCACGGTCATGGAGAAAGTGGGGCACTTTTTGGACGAAGAAAACCAACGCATTTTCGACAAATACAAGCATCAGTTTTCGAACGAGCAAATCACCGCAGTCATCGAGGATGAATTGGATGTAAGTCGAATCTTGAGAAGATCCTGTAGGGATTTTGACGGAGGCTACGCCATGGCTGGTTTGATAGGAAATGGTTCCAGTTTCGTCGTGAGGGATCCTTATGGCATCCGTCCGGCTTACTATTATGCTGACGATGAAATCGTCGTGGTGGCTTCCGAGAAGCCAGCAATTAAATCCGCTTTTGACATCGATTATAAAGAAATCAAGGAGGTAAAACCGGGACACGCATTGATCATCAATAAGGATGGTTCTTTCGGAGAGTATGAAATCATGCCTGCCAAGGAGAAAAAATCATGCAGTTTCGAAAGGATTTATTTTTCCCGTGGGACAGATCCGGACATTTACAGAGAAAGAAAAATGCTCGGAAAAGCTTTGGTACCACAAGTGCTCAAAGCCATTGATTTTGACCTGAAAAACACTGTGTTTTCCTATATTCCAAATACAGCAGAAACTGCTTTTTTAGGAATGATAGAAGGCGTGGAAGATTATCTGAGCGCCAAGAGGAGAGAAGTGTTATTGGAAGGAAAACCTCATTTGGAGGATTTGGAAGAACTCCTCAACTTCAGGCCGAGAGTTGAGAAATTGGTGAGCAAGGATGTCAAACTTCGAACCTTCATCACCAATGATCAAGATCGGGATGCCATGGTCGCTAACGTGTATGATACCACTTATGAAGTAGTGCGGTCAGGAATTGACACTTTGGTCGTCATTGATGACAGTATCGTCCGCGGTACTACTTTGGAAAAAAGCATCTTGACTACTTTGGATAAATTAAATCCCAAAAGAATCGTGATTGCCTCATCGGCACCACAAATCAGATTTCCTGATTGTTACGGCATTGATATGTCCAAAATGAATGAATTCATTGCATTCAGGGCGACTGTTGCATTACTGAAGGAGCGGGGAATGACGGATCTGATGGATGAAGTGTATGAAAAATGCAGCGCCAATTCAATGTTTGCCAAGAATTATGTAACGGAGATTTATGCTCCTTTCACGGATCAGGAAATTTCAGATAAGGTAGCCCAGATCATCACGACCAAAGATATTCATGCAGAGGTCAAGGTCATCTACCAAACCGTGGACAACCTTCATAAATCATGTCCCGATCATTTGGGAGATTGGTATTTTACCGGGGATTATCCGACAGAAGGTGGAATGCGCGTGGTCAACAAGGCCTTTGCAAATTTCATGGAAGGAAAAGCGGTGAGAGCCTACTAAAAAATCAAATCAGGGCCGCGGAAATCCAAAACATTTTCGGGGAAAACAAAAAAAACTGCCTTCGGGGATTCATTTTCCCAAAGGCAGTTTTTTTTCTGATATGTTTGGTTACATGCCCTTGATTATTTTCAACAGATCATCTGGATCAATAGGTTTGGCAATAAAGGCATCGGCGCCGGCTGATTTGGCTTCGGCAGCGACTTCCTCATCCCCAAAGCGGGTAATGAGCAGGACCTTGGTCTCTGGGTTTTTGAATTTCAATTTTTTGAGAATTTCCACCCCGTTCATGTCAGGCAATCTGTAATCAAGAATGGCCTGACCAAAATTGTTCAAATCCATCAGCTCCAAAGCATCTTTACCGTTCTGGGCATCCATCACTTCAAAATTGTTCTTGGAAAGAAAGCGGGTGAGAAGCTTGCAGAATACTACATCGTCTTCAACTATTAATATTTTTGAGCTCATGATAGCGTTGTTTGGATTTTAAAATTAGGGATAGAAGTTTTATCACCAAAAGTTTTTCGGGCATTTTGGTCAATCGCATAGACGCCCATGATGCTTTGGACAAAGCCTTTGATCATTTCATCGATACCCAAACCGAGCTGGCCAAAGTTGCGCACATCAAAAAGCATCAGCCTTTCATCAGCATATGTCCAGCCATCTTCTCCTTTGACAGAAAGATTCGTGCCATAAACTTCCCAAGAGTTCATGTCTTCGGGAAGCGGCGTGTTCAGGGGAAATCTTGACCTTCTTGAATAAACAGCCAAAGGACGCATCCCTTCTTCTGTGGCGTGCATCATAAGCCTAAGGTCAAAAGCGAAACTCCTTCCCTTGCTATCCGGAATGGTCCCTACATGGTACCAAGCTTTCATGGGATCCAATCCATTGCTATAATTGCTGTGAATCAATTCTTGCACCAAATATAGCTGATTGGGGTCAAGCTGGGATTTGGCATGCTCCAGCTCTTTTTTGCTGATCACAGTGTAAACGCCTTGCCCTGCATTGGAGTCTGGAACTTTGATCACCATGCTTCCTCCGAGCATTTCGAAATGTCTTTCCAATTCATAAAAAGAGACATTCCTGAATGTTGAAGGAGTGAAGATACTGATCCCTTTATCTGCAAATTTTCTATTGAAATCATCATAAGCCCGACTGGCAACTTCCTTGTTTCTCCCGCCCGCCAAACAAGCCTCTATTGGATTGAGGAGAAGGGTTTTAGTGTTTTCAGGGATGATGGACCAAGGTTCTTGGGTGACATACCTGAAGGCTGCTCGGATTTCCACCCACTCCTCATTCTGATTTCTAACCCACATTTTCCCATCGACAAATTTTACTGGAGGTTCAGCATCTTTGGCTTCGAATTTGGCCAAGAATACATTCTCCCCAAAAACATCGGCGACCGTGGCGGCATATCCAATGTTTTCCATTGGGTTTTTGTCATAGATTACTGCCAATGCACCGTTTTCGTGATGATTATCCACCATTGGCTTGAAGGTCTGCTCGATCAATCTTTTGTATCCGCCTTGCTCTACATTCAGGTCGAGCAAAGGCATTGATTTTTGACCGGATGGGCAGCTGTTGGTTTCGATGACGGTCAATTTTCGGTTTCCCTCATTGTTGGTTACATGCATCAAATCCGTCCCTGCCCAGCGAAAATACTGGGGTTGATAGGTCATGATTTCCATCAATGCCGCAGGGTCGCTTTGTGGATGAAGCCTGTGGTACCTTTCCACCATCTGCTCATGGGTGAGATTTAAAAAATAGGAGACAAGTGGATGAATATTTGAGTTTAAGACCCGTGGATACCAATGATCCGTTGGCTCAAAATCCCCAGGTTCTACCAGATGTACGTTTTTTGAAATAGATAATTTCATGAATTTATGAATTAAGATTTACGAATTCTTTTTTTGATTTTTTGAAGAATTACTAGATTGAATAGATAAAAGCCGAAATGAAGTCCTTGTTTTTCCATAGCATCAGCACTCCACTCAAAACCATACTGACCACTACAATTTGTCTAAAGAAATTGTCTGACATTTTGGCCAGGATCATTTTTCCGAAGTACACGGCTATCATTGAAGTGACACCGATCATAATGCCATATTTCAAGACTTCCCCGGTCACAAAACCGAAGTAGGCATAGCTGATGATTTTGGTAGAATGGAGTAAAATGGCATTGGCGGACCTGGTTCCCAATAGTGATTCCTTGCTGATGCCATAATTTAAATAAGCAGAATTCATCAAGGGGCCCACTCCACCAATCAGTCCGGATAAAAATGCTACAACCAAACCCATGGGGGCAAAATGCCAAGCTTTGATTTTGAATCTGGATTCGGATTTTGGTTTTTGCCTGAGTTGGAAAATCGTGGAAACCAATAATAGGCCAATTAGGATTTGAAGATAGTCTGATGATAAACTTGCAAACAGTCTTGCGCCAAGGATGGATCCAATGATGGTAGAAGGGAACAGCCAAGCAAACAGCTTCCAATCAATATGTTTCCAAAATAAAGCCACCTTTGAAGTGCTGCTCATTCCTATGCTGATGGCCATCACAGGAGCCACCGCCTTCACGCCCACTACTACAGCCACCAATGGCATAAGGAGCAGACTGGCACCTCCTCCAGTCAGTGTGCTTAAGATGAAAACTATAAATGCTCCAATAAGGATAAATAGCAATTGCATAATTCTATAATTTTATTCCTTGTCCTGTTAATTCTTGAAAATTTCAGGTCTTTTTTACTTATACCAAAGAAAATTTTGTGCCAAAAAAAGCCCTCAGTTTCAATTTGGTTGTATATTGCTGTCCAAGAATTGGGTAATTATTACCCAAAACGTGACCGGATTTCAACAAAAAATGACAGACAAAATGGAATTGGATATACCTTTATTGAAGCAAATTTGTGAAATCGCTGGAGCACCTGGGTTTGAGAAAAGAATCCGGGATCTTGTGATTGAATTGGTCACTCCTCTCGTGGATGAGGTGAAAACGGACAATTTGGGGAATGTCATCGCTGTTAAAAAAAGTGAAAATAATCCTGACAATAAAAAAGTCATGGTGGCAGCCCATATCGACGAAATCGGATTTATGGTTACCCATATTGAGGAGGGTGGATTTTTGAGATTCCATACTTTGGGGGGATTTGACCCCAAAACATTGACTGCCCAGAGGGTGATTGTCCATGGTAAGACGGATTTGGTGGGTGTAATGGGCAGTAAACCCATCCACGTCATGACAGCCGAGGAAAAAACCAAAATCCCAAAATCGACAGACTATTTCATCGATCTGGGTATGACAAAAGAGGAAGTCGAAAAATATGTGTCCGTGGGTGATCCCATCACCCGGGAAAGGGAATTGATCGAAATGGGGGATTGCGTCAACTGTAAATCCATTGACAATAGGGTTTCAGTTTTTATTCTGATTGAAGCCCTAAGGAAATTAAAAAACCATCCTTATGATGTGTATGCAGTTTTTACTGTCCAGGAAGAATTGGGTATTCGCGGGGCCAATGTTGCTGCGCATGGGATCAATCCGGATTTTGGGATCGCATTGGACACCACCATCGCCTTCGATGTGCCTGGAGCACAAGCCCATGAGAAAATCACCGAACTTGGCAAAGGTACGGCCATCAAAATCATGGATGCCATGACCGTTTGTGATTATAGGATGGTGGCTTTCATGAAGAAAACAGCAACGGAACACCAAATCAAATGGCAACCTGAAATCCTGACAGCAGGGGGGACGGACACGGCTGGCGTCCAAAGAATGGGGAAACAAGGTGCGATTGCCGGTGCCATTTCCATTCCCACACGTCACTTGCATCAAGTCATAGAAATGGCCCACAAGGAAGACATCCACCACAGCATCCTGCTTTTGAATGCCTGTTTGGAAAATATGGACCAATATGATTGGGGGCATTGAGGGAAGGAATCCTGATCTCATGTTGTATCTCACCATAAACTTAAACCCGAAATATGCATTGGGTTTCCAAATGGGATTGAAACCGAAAGAAAATCAGACTATTGGGAGAATGCATCCCGACACCAATAGAGTGAAAACATGAATAGTAAACAATCAATTGATTATCAGTCAGGTTTATTATTCGATTGAGTTCGAAATGCATATAACGGGTTAAAGTTTTAAAGCAATAAAAAAGCTGCCCTGATCAATCTCAGGGCAGCTTTTTAAATTCCGATCAGCTTTTTGACTCAAAATGGGGGCAAGTCATTGTATTTACTCGAAAACCCCACTTTTTTTGCAGGATCAACCTAGATTCACCAAGCTTTCCTCCAGCGCTTTGATTTTCGCTTCGGCATCTGCTTGTTTTTTCCTTTCGATTTCAAGGACTTGGGCAGGAGCGCCGCTCACAAATCGCTCATTCATCAATTTTTTCATCACCGTGTTCAAAAATCCACGGGTATATTCCAATTCTTTCTGGATGTTTTCTTTTTCGGATTCCACATCGACTTGACCGATCATGGGAATGAAACATTCATCGGATTTGACGATAAAACCGAGTGAATTTGCCACTTGATCCCCAAACTCCAGTTTGGAAAGGTTGGCCAGTTTCTTAAGGACCATTTCAAATCGAAGGTACAAATCCGGCTGCTGTGTCTTGATGGTCAATTCGAAAGCTTCTTTCGGGGAAATCCCCTTGGAGGCGCGGATATTTCTGATCTGCGAAACCACCTCAAAAACCTGTTGGGCCTCCGCAATGGTCTGGACATCAAAAGATTTAGGGGATGGCCATTCTGAAACGATCAGTGCATCTTCGGTATTTCTTTCCTTGATTTGCTGCCAAATCTCTTCCGTGATAAAAGGCATGAAAGGATGAAGGATTTTCAGGATGTCCTCAAAAAACAAAATCGTCCTTTGGTAGGTCGCCGCATCAATGGGTTGCTGATAAGCAGGTTTGATCATCTCCAGGTACCATGAACAGAAATCGTCCCATACCAGTTTGTAGCTGGTCATCAGGGCATCGGATATCCTGAACTTGTTGAAATGATCTTCTATTTCGGTCAAGGATTCATTGAACCTGTTCTCAAACCAATGGATGGCTGCTTGGTTTTCCTGGCCATCCAATTCTGGATCAATTTCCCAACCTTTGACCAAACGGAAAGCATTCCAGATCTTGTTCGCGAAATTCCTTCCCTGCTCGACCAATTTGTCATCGTAGGGAAGATCATTGCCGGCAGGAGAACTGAAAAGCATGCCTGTTCTGACGCCATCAGCGCCATAAATTTTGATCAATTCAAGAGGATCAGGCGAATTGCCAAGGGATTTGGACATTTTTCTTCCCTGTTTGTCTCTTACAATACCTGTCAGGTACACATTCTTAAAGGGTTTTTCGCCCATGTATTCATATCCCGCGATGATCATTCGGGCAACCCAGAAAAACAGGATTTCAGGGGCTGTCACCAAATCATTGGTCGGGTAGTAGTATTTGAGGTCTTCATTCTTTTTTCCTTCGGAAAAAACTTTGGCATCAAAGACAGAAATGGGCCATAACCATGACGAAAACCAAGTGTCCAATACGTCTTCATCCTGAACCAGATCTTCAGATTTGTAGGCGATTCCGTATTTTTCATTTGCGATTTCCAAAGCCTCTGACTTGGATTGAGCCACTACATATTCCCCGTTGGGAAGGTAATAGGCGGGAATTTGATGCCCCCACCAGAGTTGTCGGGAGATACACCAGTCGCGGACATTTTCCATCCATGAGCGGTACATGTTCTTGAATTTGGGCGGATGCAATTGGATAATATCATCCATGACCGATTGAAGTGCCGGTTTGGTGATGTCTTCCATGCTGAGGAACCATTGCAGGGAAAGCTTTGGTTCGACAATGGCATTGGTCCTTTCGGAATGCCCGACATTGGATTTGTATTCTTCCACTTTTTCGAGTTGCCCGATTTCCGCAAGCATCTTGCTGATCCTTTTCCTTGCGATAAAACGGTCTTCCCCGATCAGGATTTGGGCTTTTTCATTGAGGGTACCGTCATCATTGAGGATGTCGATGACTTCCAATTTGTGTTTTATCCCCAGTTCATAGTCATTGATGTCATGTGCCGGCGTGACTTTCAGACAGCCCGTTCCGAATTCCATGTCCACATATTCATCTTCGATGATCGGAATGGCTCTGTTGATCAGGGGAATGATTGCTTTCTTTCCTTTGAGATGGGCAAATCTCGGATCGATGGGATTGATACAGATCGCCACATCTGCCATGATGGTTTCAGGACGGGTGGTAGCGATGGTCAAAAACTCGTTTTCAGTTCCTTCGATATTGTATTGTATATAATAGAGTTTCGATTGGATTTCCTTCGTGATTACTTCATCGTCAGACAAGGCAGTTTTGCCTTGAGGGTCCCAATTGACCATCCGGATGCCACGGTATATCTTTCCTTTTTTGTGGAGGTCTACAAAAACACTGATCACGGCTTCACTCAGGTCGGGGTCCATAGTGAATTTCGTACGGTCCCAATCACAGGAAGCACCCAATTTTTTCAACTGCTCCAGGATGATTCCCCCATATTTTTCTTTCCACTCCCAGGCATATTTTAAAAACTCTTCTCGGGTGAGGGATTTTTTGTCAATGCCTCTTTCTTTGAGCATGGAGACGACTTTGGCTTCCGTTGCGATGGAGGCATGGTCAGTTCCCGGCACCCAGCAGGCATTCTTACCTTCCATACGGGCCTTTCGGATCAATACATCCTGAATGGTATTGTTGAGCATATGTCCCATGTGGAGCACTCCGGTGACATTCGGAGGTGGGATGACAATGGTGTAGGGCTCCTTGGTATGATCCACTTTGGAACTGAAAAATTTATGCTCCATCCAATAGGCATACCATTTAGACTCTGTTTCTTCAGGATTGTATTTTGTAGCGAATGACATATGGGCTTCTGAAAATTTAAACTTCGAGTCGCAAAATTAACAGAAAATTTTTATGGAAGGGAGTAGAATGGAATTTACGAACCTTGAATACTGGTAAACAATTGCTTTTTTCTCCGAAGGCTATTCTCAAATAGGGGAAGTAGGCGAGTCGTTGAATGAAATCTTTTGATATGAAATATTCAGAACGCCCTCTTGACAAGGTAGAAATGGTGAACAAAAAACAAATTTTAAACAAAATCACGATTTGGGTATTCCTCCTCACAAAAATGAAATTTCAATATTTTTTTTTGGTTAGGCTCTCTTTGGATTCATCGGTGGAGTCTGTAGTTGTTTGATCCAGTTATGCATTTATGATTTTATCTTCAACATTAAAACCCTAACTTTACCCCGCAACAAATTTTTACAGATGAGTGACCAGAATACGACGCCCATGAGCAGCTGGGTGCAAATTCCGAAGAATTCGGACTTTACGCTTTACAATTTACCCTTTGGGATTTTCAAGAGTAAGCGGCTTTCTCCCAGAGCTGGAATTGCCATCGGTGATAAAATCGTGGATCTTTCAGTATTGCACGACGAAGGATTTTTCTCCGATATCACCCTTCTTCCCGAAGGTATATTTTTGGGAGATTCCCTGAATAGCTTTATAGGCTTGGGAAAGCAAGTTACCAGAAAAATCAGGGAAAGGGTTCAGGACCTTTTGACGGAAGAACAAGAAAAATTGAGGGAACACCAGAGCCGCGGAAAAGCGATGGTGAACAGGAAGGAAGCACAGATGTTGCTCCCTGTAAAAATTGGGGACTATACGGATTTCTACAGCAGCATTGAGCATGCGACGAATGTGGGAACGATGTTTAGAGATCCCGACAATGCATTGCTTCCCAACTGGAGGCATCTGCCTGTAGGTTATCATGGTAGAGCTTCATCCATCATTCCTTCAGGCATCCCGATCCATAGACCAAAGGGTCAATTTAAGGATCCGGATATGGAGAAACCCGAATTCGGTCCTTCCAGAAGACTTGATTTTGAACTTGAGCTTGCATTTGTGACCGGCAAATCCACCAAAATGGGGGATAGCATCAGCACCGAAGATGCAGAGGACTATATTTTTGGCTTTGTGCTGTTCAACGATTGGTCTGCAAGGGATATTCAGGCTTGGGAATATGTGCCTTTGGGTCCATTTTTGGCTAAAAATTTCGCTTCCAGCATTTCCCCATGGATCGTGACTCTGGAAGCATTGGAACATTTTAGGGTGGAAAATCCAAAACAAGAGCCGGAAGTGTTGCCTTACTTGAAATGCAAGAAAGACCATGGTTTTGACATCAATTTGGAAGTTTATATCCAACCTGCAGACAAAAAAGCGACCAAGGTCTGTACCTCCAATTTCAAACACATGTATTGGAATATTGCCCAGCAACTTGCCCATCAGACGAGCAATGGCTGCAATATCAATATCGGTGATTTGTATGCCTCGGGAACCATCTCAGGCAAAAGTCCCGATAGCTACGGCTCCATGCTCGAGCTTTCGTGGAAGGGAACAAAGCCTGTTGTCTTGGAAGAGGGCGGTGAAAGGAAATTTATCGAAGATGGAGATACGGTGATCATGACTGGCTACTGTGAAAAAGGCGACATTCGTGTAGGTTTTGGAGAGGTTTCCAGTCAGGTGCTTCCCGCAAAATAAGGATACACTATTCTATCGGTTGTCGCTTTTTGGATTTAGAAAGAATATCAAACCTTGTCTGTGTAGATAGCAGACAAGGTTTTTTTATGCCTTTTGAGGGCTACTCCGTCGAATACAGCCTTCTAGCCAAATATTCCACACACCGTGCCGCCAATCTTGCCGTAGCATTGTCCTGATCGAAGGTCGGATTGAGTTCCACCACATCCACACTGATCAGCTTCTTGCTCTTTGCCAAATAATCCAAAACCTTCAATGCCAGTTCGGGGCTGAAACCCATAGGGGAGGGGGCGCTGACACCTGGCGCATAGGCCGATGAAAAACCATCGAGGTCAATGGACAGCATTACCTTGTTTACCTTTCCCAAAAAAGCATCCAAGTTATTTTGGATTTGACCCCAGTTGGAAAGGGTGAAATCTTCCATGTCCATCCACCAAGTCCCCGTTTTTTTAGCAATTTCAAACAGTTCTTTGGGATTGGCGGGACTTTGTATGCCAAGGCAGAAATAATGAAATTCCAGATTGGAAGCTTTGGCTCTTTCAAAAAGTTGCAAAAAAGGAGACCCAGAATGCCCTTTTCCTTCCAGCAAGGGTCTCAAATCGAAATGTGCATCCAGATTGATGATTCCGAAGGATTCGTTTTTTTGTTCCAAATAATCCATTACTGCACTTCCATGGGCAAATGCCAAGTCATGACCTCCTCCTAGAAGAATTGGAAAATGGTGGTTTTTTAAAAGTGAAAAAGTTGTTTCCTGGAGCAATTGATGTGCGGGTTCCAAAGCTTCTTCCAGAACAGAAATATCCCCATAATCCAGGATTTTAACATTTTCAGGAAGGTGAAAAGCCATACTTCCCATCATTTTTCTGATGGATGCGGGGCCAAATTTTGCTCCAATTCGGCCTTGATTCCTTCTGACACCTTCATCGGCGGCGTAACCCAGGATAGCAATTTTTTTTACCCCATGCGCGTCCTTTATCTGCAGATTATCGAGACACTTTACTGCCTGATGCCAATATTGAACTGAATCGGCAGCTCTTCCTTTCCAAGTGTCGGGATCTGTTTTTTTGTGGAGGGCTTTCATCATGAATGGAGGGTTTTGGATTTTGATTTCAAGGTGTTTTTAAAATCGGAGTTCTCCTCAAAAATAGGCATTTGAATCCCATTTCAAATCCAAGAATTTAAGATTTAAATAAATATATCGCTTGCGATATAAAAGAATTTGCTATATTTGTATCGCAAGCGATATAAAATTTAAACAGAATTGAATTATGGCGATTACATTTTATGATTTTTCGGCAAAGAACCTTCAGGGGACTGATATTGACATGTCAAGCTTCAAGGGGAAAACCGTATTGGTGGTGAATACTGCGAGTCAGTGTGGATTGACACCGCAATTTGAGGGTTTGGAAAAATTGAACCAGAAATACAAGGACAAGGATTTGGTGATTTTGGGATTCCCCTGCAATCAATTTGGCAATCAAGAGCCTGGAGATGCAAAGTCCATTGCCGATGGATGTCAGTTGAATTATGGGGTAAGTTTCCCGATGTTCTCCAAGATCGAAGTCAATGGGAAAAATGAGCATCCGATATACAAGTATTTAAAGGGTGAGTTGGGCGGACTTTTTGGGTCAAAAATCAAATGGAATTTCACCAAATTTCTAATCAGTGCCAATGGCAAGCCACTCAAAAGATTTTCGCCCATTACCAAACCGGAGAAAATCGATCAGTATTTGGAAAAAATATTGAAGTAAAAAAAGACAATAAAAACTGCTCATTTTAAATCAAAACCATGAAAATTGAGACTTTAGACCAGAAACACCTCAAGACCAATCTTGCCCAGAACATCGCCAGAGTTATTTTAGGAGGATTTCTGGTGATGGCAGGGACGAGTCACCTTTCTTGGAGCCGTGCAGAGTTTTTGGCACAGGTTCCATTTTGGCTGCCAATCGATGCGGACCTGGTGGTTATTCTTTCCGGCGTGGTTGAGATAATCTTGGGACTATCCCTGCTTTTTTTTACTTCTAGGCGCCGGGAGGTAGGTTGGGTTGTGGCGGTCTTCTTCGTCCTGATATTCCCAGGCAATATCTCACAATACATGAACGGCATAGATGCCTTTGGCCTCGATACAGATCGTGCCCGTGCGATCCGATTGGTATTCCAACCTGTCCTGGTGCTATTGGCGCTTTGGTCAACGGGAGCCTGGCAAGCTTGGAGAAAGCAACAATCAGGGGATTGATGCTTGTTTTTTCTAACTTTGCCTGATAGGTTTCCCTAGAAATAGCTGACTTGGTTTCAAAACCAAGTCAGCGATATATAAATTTAAATGCGTTCAGCCATCATTTGCCAAAGTTTGAAATGGTTTGATTTTGCTGAATGATATCTAAAATTACCATGGAACAATTGAAACTTGACAATCAGATTTGTTTTCCTTTTTACGCGGTTTCCAGATTGATCACCAGGGAATACCAACCCCATTTGGATCGGCTTGGGATTACTTATCCCCAGTATTTGGTGATGCTGGTTTTGTGGGAAAACGATGGCATCTCGGTGAACGAGATTACCCAAAGGCTGATTTTAAATACCAATACCATGACGCCATTGTTGAAAAGAATGGAAGGATTGGGGCTGATTTCCAGGATGCGTTCTGAAGAAGATGAGCGAAAAATCATCGTCAGCCTGACCGAAAAGGGGAGTGCAATGAAGGTTGAGGCAGGCTTAATTCCAGAAAGTCTGATGTCCAATGTCTCCCCAGAAGACATCAATGTGGAGGAATTGCTTGCGATTAAAGACAAACTTCAGGAATGGATTGAATATTTGAAAAGGAAGTGATATTTGAGTTTTTTTTTTGGTTCAAAAATCGCAATTTCCCTTTTTCATCATCTCCGGAATCGTCACCTTCCTTTTTTTTATTTATCGCTTGATTTTATTTAGGGCGAATCCATTCCAAGTCTAGAAGGGTTCGGGAGATCCAGTTCTTGCATATGAATTAGGTCCTTGAATAAGGGAATCTGCCAAGGCATCATTAAAGAAAAGCACATCCTTTTGAAATACAGGATTGATTGAAAGAAAATTGACTTTTCTTGAAATTAAGTTTGAAAATATAAATAATTATTGATAAACTTAAACTAGATTTATTTGTGATGGATTTAGCACAGAAATGGTGGGAGGGTTGAAAAATTGTTATAATTGGGATAATTTACTCGGAGTGACAGGTCTTGCTGTAAGTGGTTGGGGTTTTGCATCTTTAACTTTGGCTGCTGCTGTGCCAGGAGGTGTTCTTTTTGTTGCTGCAGGAGGATTGGCTATCAGCGTAGCTTCTATAGCTTCATGTAACGGAGTAGCACCTAAAATATAAATTATTTTTTGGGGATTTAACATGGACATAATCATATTGAATCCCCAAAATATTATCTTATTTAAAAGATTTACAATGAACTTTAAAAAAACACACCTCTGGACAATAGTTGTTTCTTTGATCGTTCTAATTTTGTCGTGGATCTTATTTTTTGGTGAAAAGGTATTGCTTTCAACAGCAATTTTAATTTCATTAAGTATGATACTCACAATGACATCATTGATTATGGCATCAAAGAGAAGAATCGACAAGAATGTATAGGGTCCTGTGAAGTTATAAATTTGTGAGGGGTATTAAAATAATGTAGTTATTTATCCTTCTGATTGTGGTTTTTGGAAAATAATTTATTAGGAGACAGGAAATGTCACCAGTCCTGAATTATACTTGTATTGTTAAATAAATTATCAAAAAAAATAAATTTGTTATGAGAGAGTTTTAAGTATTGAAAGAATGGAGATTGTTAAAGGAGGTGACTCATTTTCTGAAATGATGTTTTATGCGACTGCATCCCAATATCATTTGGGTCAGTTGAGTAGTTCAAATGGATATTTTTCTTATCATGCAGCGGGTATAGGTTATTATTCAGCACGGCTAATGGTTTGTATGTGATACTTTAAAGCCGGTCAAAGATATTTTACCCGGTTTTATTCACTTTAAAATTTAATATGATGAAATTTAACTCCAAAAAAACTAAACTGATAATTTTATTTTTATTGTATTTTATAAATTTTTCTTTCTTTCAGAAAAAAGAATTAGACAGTAGAATAGTAGGGAAATGGACAAATATTTTTGCTAAAGATGTGCATGGAGAAATTATTAAAGATGATTTCTATAAGAAAGGATATGTGGATACTTTTTTAAAAAATGGTCAACATTTGATAGATCCAAATTTTTTAAGGGATGATTTGAAGCGCAATGGAATCAAAGAGCCTTTGGACTATTCTTTGATTCCTACTTTTTCGTGGAGGACCTTTAATGATCAAATCTTGGAAATTTCGGGAAGTGGAGAAACTCAACAAATCCGATATGGATTTTCCGGTGATACACTGTTATTAGGATATTCCAATGGGAACACAAGGTATTTGATTAAAAGGAAATAGTATCCCTTTTTTAATTGCCGAATAGAGGTGTCTTCTAAAAAATCAAAATGTTGTCCACAAAATGGGTTTGTTTTTAATATGTAGGTTATGGCTTTAAGCCTTTGAATTTGTAATCTTGGATACTTTTTTGAGTCCTTGCTAATATAAACTGTAATTTCTTTCAAATCATTAATTGAGTGATTTGTCTAGTTTATTCGAACTATCCTTCAATTTCATGATCTAAAGCTTCTTCGGAGGTAATATTGTTATCTTTAGAGTTTTTAAGTCCTTTTTCAATCTTTTGAATCAAAATTAGTTGCTCTACCAAATCATCTAAACTGAATTCCTCTGGAAGGCTTTCTAGCTGTTTTCTTATAAGTGATTTCGTTAGCGTAGCGTTAGTTTTTTTAAATTTATTTATTTTTAGTAGAATTTCAATGGGTTTTATCTACTATTTCCGGAATCGGCATTTTATAACTCTTCCTTTTTTCCATTTCTCCTTTGGTAGTAAATAAGGTTGTAACATATCTCCTGCAAGCTCATCTGGAAATATGATTCAAAGTAGCTTATCAATGTAAAAATATTTATTTTTATTATTCTAGACTCAAGGAAAAATGGGATTATTGAAATAAGGGAAAAACTGCACGACTTGATAGACAACGCAGATGACCGCTTGTTAAATTTGATTTTGCCATGATGGTAGGTGATATGAAGGATTATCAACTCAGTGAATCCCAAAAAAAATACTTGACCAAAGATTAGCTTCCCATGAGGCAAATTCTTTTACCTGTTCATCATGGCAGGAGGTGAAAATTAGGGTCAAGGAAAAGCGATGAGCTATTGATTGATCATCAAGACCGTGGCTGAATCAGATATATTTAAAATTGCGAAATGCTATTAGGAAAAGAAAGAAGGTTTAGGGTTTGAATTCCTTGAGGAACTGGGAAAGGTTTTTATTCCGGTATAGGAAAGTCCGATTCGGTTTGATCCATCGTTTTTTGTTTGCTGTACACTTTACTTTGGAAGCTGATAAAATATTCATGTTGGCTGTCTTAGGTTCGAATCAAGATTCAAACCTTTGGAGATAGCGAAATATTGGATAACCTATATGTTTTTTAGACCTGCCGTTTGTAGATTCGAAACCAAAGTTTTATCACCGTTATTAAAATTCAAATTCTTTTATATTCCTCCGGAATCGTCACTTTCTACCTAGGTTTAATGAGGGGCTCACACACTTCTTTGAAGAAAAAAATTAACTTTTTTAAGTATGGCTCTGTTTAAAAAATTTTGGGTGGAATTAAAAAATAAAGCCTTCGGTTTAATGAGAACCGAAGGCTTTTTAATTCTCTTACCAAAGTTGATGTTTGTCTGGCTTAGAGCGTGTGTTTTAAATTAAGTTTTCACCATCAATCATCAAATTATAGGCTTGGATTTATAATTAATTAACACCAGCAGCTTTCGCAGCATCGACAAACCCACGACCATAATATTCGTCGTTTCCTGGCTTGCCAAGATCTGTAGCAGTCTGGCTTAATTTTGCTCTTACTTGGGCAGGAGTCATGTTGCCACCATTCACTTCCATCATCAAGGCGACTACACCGGCGAGTGCAGGGGAAGCCATTGACGTTCCTTGTGCCCAGTTATAATTACCATTCGTTGTTCCTCTAACTGTACTAAATACCTGGTCAAATACTGCACACGTATTTGTTGCCGTGCGGTATGTACCAATCAATGTACAAGGAGAGTAATTGCCTTCAACAATTGCAAGGCCAACAGTACCACCTGGTGCAGCAAAATCTACCAATGATTTTCCAAAATCTGTATAATATGCAGGTTGGGAAAAGTTCATGTTTCCAAATACCCAACCCGTAGGGCCAGTTGAACTAATAGACAATACATGCTGATTTTGTGCAGGAAGTTTGAACAATTCTTTGGCATCATCATAATTGGTGGCACCATTACCCGCTGAGGCGATCACTGTCACACCATTTTGAGTTGCATATCGCGTAGCTCTGTCATAGGTTTTTTGCAATTCTCTAAAGAAAACTCTAAAGGCTGGATCTTTCCAATTATTTCTATAATCAATGGTTGCACCTAAACTCATATTGATGATTTGAGCTCCGCCTCCACCTTGGGAAAGTGGTGTGGCTGCGTATAATATACCATCCAATATCCATTCAAATGCACCAGAACCATTATGAAGCGACTTTACGCCGATAATGGTAGCCTTTGGAGCGATACCTACAACACCAAAACCTGAAGCGGCAACGATTCCAGCCACGTGTGTTCCATGCCAGAATGTCCCTATGTCTTGGTTGAAGTTAAATCCTGGAACTGTAGAAATAGAATTAGCAATGTCTAAGTTGGGAGCCAAGTCAATATGGGTTGAGTGAAATCCGCCATCGATTACAGCAACTCGCACACCTTTTCCTGTCACCCCTGCATCCCATGCTTTTGGAGCATTGATAGAAGCAGGAGCCCACTGCCACCCGTCAAAGAGAGCAGTCTTATAGTTGAAAGGGGTTCCAATTGCACTGGTTTCGACTGATTGTCGCGCTCTGGCGGCATCTAAGGTGGTCTCTGGTCCTACTAAATTTGGTTCCTCTGTATATTGTAAGATTAAATCCGGAGTGATGGATTCGATTCCACTGATACTGCTGGCTTTCGTATGGAAATCAGCTGATCTGGCGACAGCCACCGCTACACCGATTTCAGGATAGGTTTTTACAATTTCACCACCTGCATTTTGAATACTTCTCTCTAAGTTATTTGGTAAACTTTGACCTTTTGACAGAATCAAGAATCTCCCAGTGAAATCTCCTTGACGCATATTTGAAAAATCAGTCATTTCGGTGATCTCACTGAGATCGAATTGACTGATATTTAATCCTTCTTCCAAGATGGATTCCTGGATTGGATCTACTTGCATTAGGTCACTGTTACATCCTGCAAACAGTAAACTTGCTATCACAACTAAATGCGATAATTTGGGTTTTTTAAAATAATTCATAATAATATTTCGATTATTTTGATAAATGGTTAGAAATAAAAATTTTATGGGTTGTTTCAGTTTTCCATAGGCATTTAATCATTGATAATTTGAAACTGAAGAATTTAAAACAATTGAAAATAAGAAGATAATTTAAATAAAGTACTTTTTTTTGATTAAAAAGTGCATTTTTTTTATTTTGAACTTTAAAGAATTCTGAAATTAAAATTTCTTACATCCCTTTTTTGAAGAGATACTTCCAATTAATTGAGCGCTTTATCTATCCTCGATTCTTTAGTTAAAAAAAATGCAACACACGGGAAGTTGCTATAAATTCAAAAATCTTTCATCCACCATCTCCGGAATCGTCACCTTCAATTCCGGTGTCCTCTCCATCTCCCTCTTAATCGCAAACAAGGCTTCGTCATTTCTCGCCCAAGCCCTTCTGGCTATTCCATTGTTGACATCATAAAAGAGCATGGACTTCAATTTTCTTTCTGCTTCCATTGTGCCGTCCAGATGTAAGCCGAAACCGCCATTGATGACTTCACCCCAGCCCACACCACCGCCGTTGTGAATGGAGACCCAAGTTGCGCCGCGAAAACTGTCACCGATCACATTGTGGATGGCCATATCTGCGGTGAATCGACTGCCATCATAAATGTTGCTGGTCTCCCTGTAGGGGGAATCCGTCCCGCTCACATCGTGGTGATCACGTCCCAAAACGATGGATGAAGAGATTTCCCCGCTTTTGATGGCATCATTGAAAGCTTGGGCGATCTTGATGCGGCCTTCGGAATCGGCGTAGAGAATCCTTGCTTGGGAACCGACCACCAAATTGTTTTGTCCGGCTTCTTGGATCCATTTGATGTTGTCCTGAAGTTGTTGTTGGATTTCGGATGGGACCGTTTTTAGGATTTCTTTCAAGACTTTCAATGCGATTTGGTCTGATTTCTCCAAATCCGCAGGTTTCCCAGAGGTACAAACCCATCGAAAGGGGCCAAATCCAAAATCGAAACACATGGGTCCCAATATGTCCTGTACGTAGGAGGGATATTTGAAATCAATTCCGTTTTTGGCCATTACATCCGCACCGGCACGGGAGGCTTCCAGCAAAAATGCATTTCCGTAATCAAAAAAGTAGGTGCCTTTGGCCGCATGTCGGTTGATGGTGGCTGCCTGACGGCAAAGGGATTCCCTGACTTTGGTCTTGAAGGTTTCGGGATCTTTGGCCATCATTTCATTGGCAGCCTCAAAGCTTATATCCACGGGATAATATCCGCCAGCCCATGGATTGTGCAGCGAAGTTTGATCCGATCCAAGTTCGACGATCACGTTCTCCTTGTCAAATTTCTCCCAAACGTCCACTATATTTCCGAGGAAGGCGATCGATACCACTTCTTTTTTGTCTTGCGCTTCTTTGACCCTTTTAACCAAGAAATCCAGGTTGTCGATCAATTCATCTACCCAACCCTGTTTGTGCCTTTTCTGTGCTGCCTTGGGATTGATTTCTGCACACACAGTGATACATCCTGCGATATTCCCTGCTTTCGGTTGGGCGCCACTCATTCCACCCAATCCAGATGTCAAAAAGACCTTTCCTTTCGGATTGATTTCAGACCCGAGTTTTTTGCGAAAAGCATTCATCACGGTAATGGTGGTTCCATGAACGATCCCTTGTGGTCCGATATACATAAAAGATCCGGCAGTCATCTGTCCGTATTGGGTGACGCCGAGTGCATTGAATTTTTCCAAATCATCCGGTTGTGAATAATTCGGAACCATCATACCATTGGTGACGACCACTCTCGGGGCCTCTTTGGAAGAAGGGAAAAGTCCCATGGGATGGCCGGAATACAGGTGCAAAGTCTGGTCTTCGGTCATCTCAGAAAGATACCGCATGGTGAGCAGGTACTGCGCCCAGTTCTGGAAAACTGCCCCATTTCCCCCATAGGTAATCAGTTCGTGTGGATGCTGTGCCACTGCCGGGTCCAAGTTGTTCTGGATCATCAGCATGATGGCCGCTGCCTGTTGGCATCCTGCAGGATAATCTGATATGGGCCTGGCATGGATCTCATAGTCCGGCATGAAGCGGTACATATAAATCCGCCCGTAATTTATCAACTCTTCAAAAAATTCCAATGCTAGCTCAGCATGCCAGTTCGGCGGAAAATAGCGGAGGGCATTTTTTAGGGCAAGTTTTTTCTCTGCCGGAGAAAGGATATCTTTTCTTTTGGGTGCATGACTGATCTCTGAGTCATAGGCTTTTTTTGGTGGAAGCGTCCTCGGAATACCTTGGCAAATTTGTTCTTGGAAAGTCATTTTTTTTCGATTGAGAGTCTGCTAAATTCAAATGGGGTTGAGGGATTTTTCTTCGAAAACAATGGATTTAGCCCTTTGCTTTCCATACACATGAGCCTTTTTTCCATACCATCTCCGGTTTAAGTTTTCCCTGATGATAAGTGATGTCTTTGTAATCTGAGGTTTGGAAGAAAATGATGTCTGCCAATTTTCCCACGGCAATGCTGCCCCTGTCGGACAAGCCAAGCGCTGCTGCCGCCCGACAAGTGATTCCTGCCAAGAGCTCTGCATTGCTAAGTTTCTCGTACGTTCCAAGGACCGCCGCTTGCATCAGCAAATCACCCATCGGTGCCGAACCTGGGTTCCAATCCGAAGCGATGGCCAAAGCACCACCTGCATCCAGCAGTTTTCTGGCTGGCGTAAATGCCACTCCCAAACCCATCGAGGCTCCAGGCAAGGCCACTGCAATGGTATTTGAATTGGCTAATAATGCTATTTCTCTTTCTGTGCTGGCTTCCAAATGATCGGCCGAAATGGCGCCAAAAGCTACCGCAACTTCCGAACCGCCAACATGGAATTGGTCTGCGTGAACGGTGATATCCAATCCAAGGTCTTTGGCTTTTTGGAAGTAATCTGCAATGTCATCAGGGCTGAAAGCCGAGTCCTCTATGAAGGCATCGATCCGGTTGCTGAGGTTTTCGGATTTCAGGATTGGGAACAATTCATTGCTGATTGTTTCCAGGTATTCTTTTGCTGAACCCTCAAAATCCTTTGGACAGATATGGGCAGCAAGGCAGGTTGGAATCAAATCTGCTGCAGTTTCCGAATTTGCCTGTTTGATGGCATGGAGCATTTTGATTTCCTCGGATAATGAAAGCCCATAACCGCTTTTTACCTCGATGGTGGTGACGCCTTCGAAAAGGTGTCTGTTTGCTCTTTTGACGGTTCCTTCGACCAATGCTTCCAAACTGGCATTTCTGGTTTGTGTGACCGTATCCCAGATTCCTCCTCCAGCTTTGGCAATTTCCAAATAAGATTTTCCAGCATTGCGCATGGCAAAGTCATTTGCACGGCTTCCCGCAAAGCAGAGATGCGTATGGCAGTCCACAAAGCCTGGCAAGGCAACAAAATCCTCTGTCAAATAGACCATTTCAGCATCCACGGTCAATGCTTCGGGATATAAATCTTCATAGGGCCCAATTTTAAAGATTTCCTGATTTTTGATCAGAATTCCAGCTCCTTGAATCACCTGAAGTTGCTCGTCTCTCAATGCACCCTTCAATGGAAGATTTGCCAAAGTAACCGCTTGACGGATTGGCCCGATAAAAGTGAATTTGATTTTGGTCATATTTTTTTAAAGAACAATGTTCTAGTCTTGAGGATTAAGCAATGGTTCAAGTCTTCAGTTATGGTTCAAGTCTTCAGACTTGGACCATCTTCTTCCAGTCTTCAGACTGAATTTCTAGACTTCTTTCAGTTGTAAAACTGCTTTTTAAGTCTGACCCTACAGTCTGAAGACTGTCTTGAGTAGAGTCCAAGTCACCGCTTCGCTGAAGACTTGAACTAGGTTGGCGTTTCGCTGAAGACTTGAACTCGGTTAAAAGCGATCAAACTCCTCCGACCATTTTGTCTCCAATTCCAAACCTTCTCTTGCCGCGACTTCTTTTGCTAAAGTTAGCAATTCCCCACTTCGGATGATGTCAATGGCTATCTCCATGTCTTCATACATGAGCTGATCTTCGGTGACATGATGGATTTTGGTGCGGACGTGTTCATAGAGCGCGGTCATGATTTTGCCGGATTTTAAAGGCGCATGGAAATCCACCGCCTGTGCTGCACAGAAGAGTTCCACCCCAAGGATTTTCTCCACATTCTCAATCACCTGCAATGCCTTTCTAGCCCCGATACTTCCCATACTCACATGGTCTTCCTGTCCCAAGGAAGTTGGAATGCTGTCCGCCGAGGAGGGAAAACACAGCCCCTTGTTTTCACTTGCCAGTGCCGCAGTGGTGTATTGTGGAATCATAAAGCCTGAGTTCAATCCGGTTTCCTTGAGCAGCAACTTTGGGACACCCGGAGTATCTCCTTCCAAGGAAAGGTAGATCCTGCGGTCGGAAATGTTCCCGATTTCCGAAGCAGCCAGACAGGCATAATCCAAAGGCATTGCGATGGGTTGCCCGTGAAAGTTCCCGCCACTGATGGTATGGTTTTCGTCAAAGACCACGGGGTTGTCCGTGACGGAATTGATCTCGATTTCGATCATCTGTTTTAGATGCAGCCATGCATTTCGGGACGCACCGTGTACCTGCGGCATACAGCGTAGGGAATACGGATCCTGAACCCTTGCGCAAGCTGCATGGGAATGGACAATCTCAGAATCATGAAGTAAATTAAGTATGGACTGGGCTACATGTTGGTTTCCGGCGTAGGGACGGAGTTGATGCAGTTCGGTAGAAAAAGGCTTGATCGAACCCAATAACCCCTCGAGCATCATGGCACCTGTAATATCGGCATGGGCCAAAATATTGTAAAATCGATACACAATCATGACCCCAAATGCAGCCATAAATTGAGTGCCGTTGATCAAGGCCAAACCTTCCTTTGGTCCGAGGTGTATTGGCGCAAGGTCAAGTTGCTGGAAAAGTTTGGATGTTGAAATTATCTCTCCTTTGTAATGCACTTTACCCAATCCGATTAAGGGCAAAAACAAATGGGAAAGCGGTGCTAAATCTCCAGAGGCACCCACAGAGCCTTGTTTTGGGACGACGGGAATGATGTTGTTTTCGATGTGCCAAAGGATTCTATCTAAAGTACTTTCTTGGATTCCCGAAAATCCCTGGGTCAAGGCATGGGCTTTCAGGACGAGCATCAACTTTGAAATTTCAATCGGGATTGCCTCACCGAGACCGACTGCATGGCTTTTCAATAGGTTTTCCTGAAGTTTTCTGGTTTGCTCGGGTGAAATCATGGTGGTACAAAGCGGCCCAAAGCCCGTGTTGATGCCATAGACAGGTTTGCCTTTGCGCACTATTTTCTCGACCGCCAGACTGCTGGCTTTGATTTTATCACGGCTTTCAGTGGTGATGATGCCTTTGCTCTCTCCCCTACAAATGCCCAAAGCAATAGAGGAGGTAAGATGGTCTTTACCGAAGTGGAATGTCATCATCGTATGGTCAACTGGATTTTTATATTTACAAATCAAAAATAATACTTAGATTTAATACTTATAAATACCATTTTAATCAATGTTTAATAACCATGGGTTATCAAATAGCGCTCAGACATTTGGAGTATTTTAAAGCTGTAGCTGAAGAACTGAATTACAGAAAGGCAGCTGATCGCCTCTTTATCTCCCAACCGGGACTCAGTCGGCAGGTCAAGCAAATGGAGGAAATCTTGGACGTGGAATTGTTTTACCGGACCAAAAGATCAGTGACCTTAACAGCGGCCGGCGAATTTCTCAAAGGTGAAGTGGATTTCATTTTCAATCACCTGGAACTGATAACGCAGCAGCTCAAAAAAATAGATACAGGACAAATAGGGGAGTTGCGGATCGGGTTTTTGGGTTCGGCAGCACACCAGGTAATTCCCGATCTGTTGATCAGAATGAGCAAGAAATTTCCCGGAATCCAGACCAATCTTGAGGAACTCAGCAACCATCTTCAGATCGAGATGCTCGAAAAAGACAAATTGGATTTGGGCTTTGTCAGATTGGCCCGGGTGCCTGAAGGACTCAGTATGAAGGCGGTGCATCGGGATACGTTTTCACTGGTTTTGCCGCTTGACCATCCTATTGATACTACCAATTTCAGTCATATCGGACAGCTCAAAGAGGAGCTATTTATTCTTTTTTCAAGTGATTACAGTAGTCTTTATTTCGATAAAATCATGAGCATCTGCGAAGACAGAGGATTTACACCCAAAATTTCCCATAAGTCTGTCAACGCGCTGACCATTTTCAAACTCGTGGAATCAGGCTTGGGAGTGGCGATTGTTCCGACTTCTCTAAAGGAAGGATATGCGCTGAAAGTGAAGTTCATCGAGATCAAAGATATTCCACAGCATACCGAACTATTTGCCGTGTGGAAAACAGAAAACCGTAATCCGGCATTGAAGCATGTCCTGGAGGTGTTATGAGTGTATGTGATGATCAAGGATATTTAACTGGATTTGGGTTTGGTTTCCAAATGGGGTTGAAATTGCAAAAAAAAAATCAGATTTGATACCCAATTCAAGAGCTTCCAATATTCTAATTCACATAACCGTGGTCAAAAAAACCGAACTTTTCCCGTCAAGTTCTGAGATAGATTTCAAATCTTCAAATAAAATGGAAATTTCCAAAGTTTAGATAACTTTGGTCAAGGTCTTGAACTTGATTTAAATTGAGGGGAATCGTTTATATATCATTTTCGAATTCAGATATTGCCGTAAAAAACTAAACTCTTTAAACTCAAAATTCTATTTTTACAAATCTCAAATTTCAAGTCTAAATCCCAAATGTCGGGTAAATGTCGGGTTTTATCCGTCCCAAATTCGGATTGGTTTTGTGAAATTCAACTCAAATTGCGATGGTAAAACAAACGATGATCACGATGAAACAACCGGAATTGGGCCAGAAAATTCTAGAACTGAGAAAGGCCAAAGGACTCACGCAAGAGAACCTTGTAGAACTGTGCAGTATCAATGTCCGAACTATCCAAAGGATTGAGGCAGGGGAGGTTACTCCTCGGTCTTATACCATCAAAGCCATTTTGGAAGCACTTGGATATGATTTCACCAATTTACAAATGGAAAGTGAAGAAAAATCAGTACCATCCACAGGTGATAAATCAAAAGCTTCAAAATTCTTGATTAAAGCCTTTTTTATTGGGATTGTGTACTTTTTATTGGCCTTTGTGGAAATGGCTTTTGACTTTATGTTGTTGGAAAGCGGGGAACTCTCCGTTTCGAATGGCTGGTATTTCGCCGTTAAAGTAGCGATAATCCTTACTTTTTCATTTTTTATAATGGGCTTCTATAAACTGAGTATTTTAATCCCCAATAATTTGATAAAGGGCGGTTCCATTTTTCTGATTGTTGGAATCGTAATTTCAAACAGCTTTGATATGTTTGCAGTTTTGCATCCCGTGATTTCAATAGAAATATTTCAAATCGCCAAAGCCATAGTTTTTGGAGCCCTTTATTTGGTTTTTGGCATTGGATTGATCGGTTGGCAAAAGCAGTTTGGACCTATTGCTTTTGTTGGTGGATGTTTAGGGATTCTCTCTGGAATCATGTTTATTTCCGTGGTTTTGGTTCTTCCTGGTTTGGTGGTGTTCACCATATTTGAAACCCTTCAATTGATTCTGCTTTTTAAAGCAGCGGAGCATCTTGAAAATCCCAAATCCCAAACTGAATCAAATGCCGTTCAATGGACGAATTAAACCCGTTTTATGCATGACAAACACCATTTAATATTTTAATTTACTGATAATCAATTAGGAGTTGACTATTTTTGACTTCACCCTATTGGTGTCAGGAATTATTCTCCCAATAGTCTGATTTTCTTTCAGTTTCAATCCCATTTGGAAACCTAATGCATATTTCGGGTTC
>NZ_JAUSPP010000024.1:0-55875 GCF_030656585.1 Rhodonellum sp. | reverse complement strand
GTATCGCGCAATCGTTTTTGTTTTTTGTCTTACAGTACTTCAATGAACTTCTCCCGGACTTTTCCGGGCTCGTGATGTCGCCATCCCCAATCTTTTCCACTCTTCGTTTTCAAGCGGGTTGCAAAGGTAAACAATTTGTCTGAATTTGTTGATGTTTTTTTGAAAAAATTTTCAGGCCCGAAAACCCGATCCTTCCTCCAAAAAACCAGCTCCAGCAATCCAAAACCAATCGTTTTCCAAAATTTTAATCTCAAATCAAACCCTTCCTTCCGAAGCGGGTTGCAAAGGTAAACAAATTGTCTTTCCTCGCAAGATTTAATTTTCAATATTTTCCTTCCCGTTTTACCGTTCTGAACGCTTTCCCTCTTTTGGGATTGCAAAGGTGCAAAAGAAAATGTCTTTTTGCAAAGAGAATAAGTCATTATTATCAGTATCAAACATTATGAACTGAACATCAGCCCTATATTCTCGATGATCAAGAAGTAATCTCCCAATTCTTTGAAATGTAAATGGCAACCTCGTCAAAACAGGCAACTGAAACCAACTCAGAATTTACGGCAAGCCCCCTTCCAGCCCTATGAATTCAGCAAAGGCAGTTCAAGATGGGGTAACAGGAAAGCTTATTGATGCTAAACAATAGGACCGATCTGACGCTATGGTTTCGTCACTTGCCCAAACCATGCATCCTCTATGGATCATCCTTCTTGAATAACAAGTATCTAAAACAAGCGCATCTAATCCGGTGCTGATAACTCCTCCTTTTTTTCGCAAACGGTTAATCTGCAAAATTCAATTCCCCAGAATCCCCTTATTTGTAGGCGATGTGATATTTGTTACGCGACAATATTTACCGATTCACTAAACTTAGACGAGTTTAGGGATTTTTATAAATTCAATAAACTTATTCACAAACAAAAGGTTAACAGATACTTTGTTCCAATTTCAAAGTGATTTGTAAAATCTATTGGCTACAGCACTTTCTTAAGATTAGATTTTACTACAAAGACGCCTACTTAGATTGTAAAGAAGAATGGAGACTGGTTGCTGTGAGATAAACTGGAACAGGCGAAAGATTTAAAAAAAACAAGATGATCAAGAAATTTTTCCAATGGCAGATTAACACATTCGATATATTGGATGAGCATTGGGAAAGTACCGCTGTATCCAAAGTGATCAGTAATATTGTCGTGGGATTTTTTGTGGCAGGGCTGTTTTTGGGTCTCCTTTCTCATTTAGAGATCGTAGACTTGGGTGAGAATTTTACGGCATTTTTTGCAATTGAGCTGGCATTCAACGTATTGCTTATATTTGAGGTGTTGGGATTGATATTTCTCATCCCAAAATCCGTTGCCGATTCAGTGGGCAAACAGTTTGAGATTATTTCGCTCTTGTTGCTGAGGGATGCATTCAAAGAGTTTGGGCACTATTTGGGTGACCTAAGTTGGGATGTGGGCTTTTTAATGGAGTTGTTACCTATAGTATCAGATGCATTTGGAGCGATATTGATTTTCTTGATCACAGGCCTCTTTTATAGGGCACAGCGGCACAGGCGAATCACCCAAAGCTATGAGGAGCAAAAAGGGTTTGTCGCCATCAAAAAACTTATTTCAATCTACCTCACCGTTTCTTTTATTGGATTGGGCATTTACGATATTATTTCGGCCTATCAGATGCATCAGTTTATTTACAGCATCAAGTTGTTTTACACATTGCTGATTTTTACTGATGTTTTCATTTTATTGTTCTCACTCCGATATAACACCAAATATTACAACCTTTTCCGTTATTCCTCATTTGCATTGGCTACCATATTCCTTAGACTCACTTTGAGCGCACCTGCCTATTACAATGTGTTATTGGCCGTAATTGCCGGATTGATGGTTTTGGGGGTGACTTCGATCTACAATCAATTGTTGTCCTCTAAAGAAAGTGGAGCCAATAGAGATGGTGCCCAAGGGTAATTCAACCCGAAACAGGCATTTGGTTTCCTCCTGGAGTTCAAACCTCAAGAAAATCAGACTATCCGGAAAATTGTGAGCAGTACCGTTCTGGTGAAGCCAAAAACAGTAAACAGGTTACTAATTATTTGAATTTTCAAAACGCAATGGAATTGGCAATGCATCACACAGGTCACCTGAGTAAAAAGCAATTCCCAGATGTATGGCGTTGATCCCACATGCTCAGGCGAGATTCATGGTATGCGTCTATACCAAGAATGTCAACCGGTTCAACGACATCACTGATTTGATGGGTGCTCCCATTGCAACATTCAAGGTTCATACCAATGATTCAAAACATGCATTTATTATAGAACCCCGAGTCCGTCTTCAATGAAGTGACAAAATCCAAAATTTCTCCGTTGATCATGGCACACCTGCATCCTTCCAGAAACAGAAATCCTACCGATGCAGTCATGGCTCTGGGAAGGAGGACCAATAGGACAAGCAAGGGAATCGCCCATGAGCGAATGCTTCAACTTGTCCTTTCATCAAATGGAAACACTTTGGTTTTCCTGATGTGGGGAAGATTTGGGATGGAAATAGGCACAAAAAAAGGAAGAAGATTTTATCTCCTTCCTTTTCGTTTCAACCTCATTCTCTCCTAAACAAAAAGAAAACAAGTATGTTAAAAACAACGCTCTGAAGAGCGCTAGTAGTGACCTCGTCAGGATTCAAACCTGAAACCTCCTGAGCCGTAATCAGGTGCTCTATTCAGTTGAGCTACGAAGCCGTATTGGGATTGCAAATGTAACCATATTTTCAAATTAAAAAAATGAGTTCAATCGAATTTTTCAAAAGACAAAGTGCGGTCCAACTTGATTATTAAGAATTATTAAGATCAAAAGGAATAAAAATCAAGTATGTTTTTATAATTTAGCGCCTTATTATTTTAATACAATTCCATCTTTCATGAAAAGACTTACAGCAGTTTTATTGGCTTATTTGATAACATTCTCATTGTTTGCCCAAGAAAAAGAGAAAACGCCCATAGGGGGAAGGCCTAACATTAAAGGTGACCTCTTTATTGACATTGGGTTAAATACCTTAAACAATAAGCCTGATGAATTGGCTACCAGTTTATTCCCATCAAGAACCTTTAACATCTCCTACCAATTGCCGGTCAAATTATTCGGTGAGAATTCAGGGGTCACTTTTAATCCGGGTTTAGGATTGGGTTTGGATAAATTAGCTTTCAAAGAAGACCAAAATTTATTCAATGATCCTTTGAAAGGTCCAACTTCAAGTCGATTATTAGAAGTAAAGGATGTATATGGGGATGAAATAACCATCGGAAAAAACAACGTATCTCTCAATTATGTGGATATCCCGTTGGAATTCCGTTATCATTTTAATAAAACCAATTATGATAAGGGGATGAGAATAGCCGTTGGAGGGAAAATCGGATTTCTTTTTGATTCGCAAACAAAAATCTCTTATACAGATGAGAATGAGTTAGAAAGAAAAATAAAGGATAAACAATCGTACGGGATCAATCCAATCAGATACGGTATATTGACAAGGGTTGGGACGTCTGGCTTCAATGTTTGGGGATATTATGGGTTAAATGAAGTGTTTTCTAAGGATAAAGGACCTTTCAATACCAAAACCAATCAAATTAATTTTGGATTGTCGGTAGCACTCTTTTAGATTCCAAAGTGAAAAACAAGCATAAAAAAAGACCGGAGAAATCCGGTCTTTTTTTATGTAAACAAAAGGTAGTAAAAAGATGAAAAGCAGACGACAAAGCCCAACAAAAACCCCCCGAATATTTCTAGGGGAGAATGTGCGTTTAGGTGAAGTCTTGCAGAGGCAATTGCACCAGACAAAATAATAACACCGATGAGTGGATAGAGTAAATCGACCATTGGATACCTAAGGCTCATCACCAAAACAATCGCGAGCAATCCCGATACCCCTGTCATGTGGGCGCTAATTTTCCAAAAAACAGTGATGCTGGTTAAAAGTATCAAACAAACCGTCAGGACGAACAAGGTAAAGACCAAAGTAAAATCGACCCATGCTTTGACATAAAACAAGTAAGAAGTAATGAAATACAACATGCTGATAATCGAAAACGGGAAAATCCTGTCTTTTTTATCCTCTATTAAAACCGAAGGAATAACCTTGGTTAATCGCAATATGAAAATCATGAACAAAGGCAACACCAAAGTATTGACCACAATTACCGAAAAAATCTGATTCTTGTCCCCCCCAGTTGCTATACTGGACTCCTGCATCCCGTAAAGCAAAAACAAAAAGATCAAGGAGGGCATCACCAAAGGCTGAAACAGCAATGATATTATTTCTGAAAGTCTTCTACCCACTTAAAGTTCTTTTCTTAATCTTGCCACAGGGATTTGCAATTGCTCACGATATTTAGCTACCGTTCGCCTTGCAATATTGTATCCTTTTCCATTCAGCATCTTCACCAATTTATCATCAGAGAGCGGTTTGCGCTTATCTTCCTCATCCACCATCGTCTGCAAAACACTTTTCACTTCTTTATTGCTCACATCCTCACCCGAGTCCGTTGCAATACCTTCTGAGAAAAAGTACTTCAGCGGAAAAATACCGAATTCAGTTTGAATCGATTTACTGTTGGCCACTCGGGAAACCGTAGAAATATCCATATCTATTCTTTCGGCAATGTCTTTCAGGATCATTGGCCGGAGCTTGGTCTCATCACCATCTTGGAAAAAATCAATTTGAAAATTCAAAATGGCATGCATCGTCTTAAGAAGGGTGTGTTGCCTTTGTTTAATGGCGTCAATGAACCATTTTGCTGCATCAAGTTTCTGCTTCACAAAAGTGACCGTTTCCTTGAGCTTTTTGTCTTTTTTGTCGCTTTTCTCATACGCATTGAACATCTCTGAATAAGACCTGCTTACCCTCAATTCCGGCGCATTTTTAGAATTAAGCAAAATATCAAGTTTCCCTTCCACATTATTGAGAATGAAATCCGGGAAAATATACTGAGTTTTGACCATTCCATCCGCAGCTCCCCCCGGTTTGGGGTTAAGCCTGGTGATCATTTGGATAGCATCCTTCAATTCATCATCCTCAATGTTCAGTTTTTTCTGAATTTTGGGATAATGCTTTTTTGTGAACTCCTCAAAACACTCCCCTACAATTCTAATTGCATTCATGACAGTAGGGTCATCGGAATGTTCCTTGCGTTCCAATTGGATCAATAAACATTCTTGGAGATTTCGAGCAGCAATTCCAGCTGGATCAAATGCCTGAATTTTTCTTAGGATTTCCTCTACCTCATCGATATCGATCTCCATATTTTGACTGAATGCAAGATCATTGATAATGGCTTCCAAATCCCGCCGGATATACCCATCATTTTCTATACTCCCAATCAATTGTCTTCCAATAATTTTCTGATGCTCATCCAGTTTCAAAAAACCAAGTTGGGTGATCAGTTGCTCATGAAGCGATACCCCGCTTGAAATAGGGATTTCTCGATCATCATCGTCAGGGGAATAATTCCCATCACCTTGCATCTTGTATCCTCCATAATCCTCATTCAGATAATCGTCGATATTCACATCGCTTTCTTCCTTCCCTGAATCCTCCTCATATGACTCTGGAAATTCATCCTCATTCTGGTCTTTTTCTTCATCTTTACCCTCTTCCAAAGCAGGATTTATTTCCAACTCCTCCTCTACCCTTGCATCCAACTCGACCGTAGGCACCTGCAACAATTTTATAAATTGAATTTGCTGAGGAGAAAGTTTCTGGGATAATACCTGACTTAAATTTAATTTTTGCATAAAGGATACTTTTGATTAATGAGTGGAAAGAAAAAACCTATGAACTAAGGCGATCAATGCACTTTTCTTTTCCAAATTTAGGAAATAAGATCAATTTTTTGATAAAAAGCTAAGAATATCGTTTTTTTGCATTCCGCTTACCCGAACTAACTCATGTTCTATTATAAAAACGGAATTAATAATCTTTAAAGATGGCATTCAACAGCAGAATTAAAATCAAATCACTTTTGGAAAGTGATGAAACCGGTCACGACGTTACAATCATGGGCTGGGTAAGAACGAAGCGAAGCAACAAAAACGTATCTTTTATCGCGTTGAATGATGGCTCAACAATCAAAAATTACCAAGCAGTAGCGGATCCGAATTTGATCCCTGAAGATATCTTGAAGAAAATCACCACTGGTGCTTGCATAAAAGTCACTGGTGAAATTGTTCAATCTCAGGGTGCTGGCCAACAAACCGAAATCATATCCAAATCAATAGAGATCCTGGGGGAAGCAGATCCTGAAAAATTCCCACTTCAACCCAAGAAACACTCCTTGGAGTTCTTAAGGGAAATCGCCCACCTCAGAATGAGGACCAATACTTTTGGGGCTATATTCAGAGTACGCCACGCCCTTGCTTTTGCGGTTCATAAATATTTCAATGACAAAGGGTTCTTCTATATCCACACGCCTATAATTACCGCTTCGGATGCCGAGGGAGCAGGAGAAACTTTCAGGGTGACTACACTCGATCTTAAAAACCCACCCAAAAACGATAAAGGGGAAATAGATTACAAGGAAGATTTCTTTGAGCGGGAGACCAACCTAACTGTTTCAGGACAGCTGGAAGGGGAATTGGCAGCAATGGCACTTTCGGAGATCTATACCTTTGGGCCAACTTTCAGGGCTGAAAATTCAAATACTGCCAGACATTTGGCCGAATTTTGGATGATTGAACCTGAAATGGCCTTCTTTGACGCAGAGGACAACCAAAACTTGGCAGAAGACTTTCTGAAATATGTGATTTCCTATGCTTTGGAAAACTGCCAGGATGACCTTGTTTTTCTTGACCAAAGGGCTTCCGAGGAAGATCAGGCAAAAAAGGTTGAATTAAGAAGTGAAATGGGCTTATTGGAAAGGTTGAATTTTGTCGTCAACAATGAATTTGAAAGAATAACCTACACCGAAGCTATCCATATTCTCAAAAATTCCACTCCGAACAAAAAGAAAAAATTTCAGTTTCTGATCGAAGATTGGGGAGTAGACCTACAATCAGAACATGAGCGTTTTCTGGTAGAAAAACATTTTAAAAAACCCGTTATCTTGACCGACTACCCAAAAGAGATCAAATCCTTTTACATGAGGCAAAATGATGACGGCAAAACAGTTGCTGCCATGGATATTCTTTTTCCGGGAATCGGAGAAATTGTCGGTGGATCCCAAAGAGAGGAACGCCTAGAGCTATTGACCAAAAGAATGGAAGAAATGGATATCCCCCAAGAGGAAATGTGGTGGTATTTGGATACGAGAAGATTTGGTACCGCTCCACATGCCGGTTTTGGTTTGGGATTCGAAAGAATGGTGCTGTTCGTTACCGGAATGTCCAATATCCGGGACGTAATCGCATTTCCCAGAACACCTGGTAATGCGGAATTTTAAGTTTTAAATCATTATCACAAAAAAGGTCATGGGGTTCTAAATCCCATGACCTTTTTTTTTAGGCTTCGTTGGAAACTTCTTCTGCTGGAATTTCATCCCCTATAATCGGAAGTGATTCAATTATCTTAATCCTTCTTGCCAACGGAATACAAAGTAAACTGAGACCAATGGCCGCATAACCCACAATGTTATAATTGATCAATTCTCCATTTGCACCCTCCACTAGGATCATCCCTGCAACAAAAGATGCAAGACCTGCAGCAAGTTGTTGGACTGATGAGTTGAAGCTCAAAAAACTCCCCCTATTTTCAATTTTTGCGGTAGCGGTGATCAAGGCTGTTGCGGGAACCATTCTACCATTGGAAGTCACGAAAAACAGGGTGGACGCCAACAAAACATAAGGAATAGGCGTCACACCCAAGTTCGTAATAATGGCAATCGGGATAATATTCAAGGCCATAAAAACGCTGAAGACCTTGATCATCCCATATTGATCACTCATCCTACCTACCCAAGGGGAGGTGAAGATGGTGAAAAAACCACCTGCCATATAAACATAGGTAAGTTCCATATCCGTAAAACCAACATTGGCCACCATATATGGACTCAGAAAGGGAATAATGGAAAATTGACCCAACATCATCATGATGGTCAATGAAATTGCCCTCATTTGATTGGGATTACCTGTCACTCTTCTAATTACTTGAATTGGGGTGGGCTTTGTTATTTGTTTTCCCAAATGCTGTGTGATTTTAGGGATAAATTTGAAAATCATCAAGAAAATAATCCCCGACAACCCCAAAAGAAAATAAAATGGTGCGTGCCAAGTGGACATACTTGCAATGAACAATCCAAAAGGGACACCAAAAACAGAAGCAACGGAGAACGCTGCCATCACCCAACCCATTGCCCTACCCCTTCTTCCTTCAGGAATGGTATCTCCTATTATGGACAAAACCAGTGCAGAGGTCAAACCCCCAAAAAAGCCTGAAAAAATTCTAGCCATTAATAAAACCGGATAACTCGGAGACAGGGCGCAAGCCAAAGTCCCCAAAAGAAAACCTACAAAAACCCAAAGTAGAATGCTTTTTCTATCATATTTATCCAGGAAAAAAGCGCCCAAAAAGCTGCTGAATCCAGCGCTAAAGGTGTATGAAGAAACCAATAAGCCAAATTCCCTTGGTGTGATCTCAAACATTCTCATCAATTGTGGCCCCAGGGGCATGATGATCATAAAATCCACAATGTGTGTGAAATTGATGGCCGCAAGGGTCCAAAGCAAAAGTTTTTCTTTCTTCATCCTAATAAAATACAAAACCTTAACTCTTTGGGGCAAATTAAAGTTCTACCCATTCAGATACACAGGAATTAAAAAACCTGCATTTGGACAAAGGTTTCTGGAATGGCTTCAATGATATCAGAAGCAATCATTCCTCTCTTTTTCGAAACTGAGGCAAGCTCCCCGGCCAATCCATGATGATACACCCCACAGATAGCGGCATTTTCCGATGAATATCCCTGGCCTAAAAAGGAAGTGATTATTCCAGTCAAAACGTCCCCTGACCCAGCGGTCGCCATATATTGATTGCCGGTAGAATTAAAAAACTGCTTCCCGTTGGGCAATGAAATCGAGGTAAAAGCACCCTTAAGAATCAAAATGCAATTGTTTTTCCGGGAAAAACTCCTTGCCTTCTCCAACCTTTCCAAATGATTCGAACAATCCCCGACCAACCTTTCAAACTCCTTAAAATGTGGCGTGAGAATACTCTGCTCAGGTAATAATTTTAACAAATGCGGATAAAGGGCAAGCGTATTCAACCCATCTGCATCGATGACGACAGGTTTTCGAAATCGCTTCAATAAGCTTTCAAAAAAGGAAAAATCATTTTGAATCCCCCAACCAGGCCCAACTCCAATCGCATCAAAATTATCCAACATTTCCAACTCACTATCCGTAACCGCCATTATTTCTGGGGCAACGACAAGAGAGGAAGAAGATTCAGATCCAGGGAGATGACAATGGACCAAACCACTTCCGGTCCTTAGCGCAGCCCTGCTCGCCATCAAAATCGCACCAACTTTACCGGGACTTCCACCAATCAAAAGTACCCTTCCAAAATCGCCTTTGTGGCAAAATTTATGGAAGAACTTATGACGGATAGCCAAATCTTTTTTCTGAATGAAAAATTTATCTTCCCCAAATTGGTTCAAAAGACCATCTGAAATACCGATATCCACAATTATAATCTCCCCTGTGTACAAAGCATGCTCGGGGAAAAGCATTGCCAACTTAGGAAATTGAAAAGTAACAGAATAATCCGCATGAAAGGCATCCCCTACCAAAACCCCATCCGACGGAATTCCTGAAGGAATATCTATCGCAATTTTTGTGGCTGACAAACCATTCAGTTTTAGAATTAAATCCAGGTAAATTCCAGAAAGTGGCCTATCAAGCCCCACCCCTAATACGGCATCAATAACAAAGGTTTTCTCAGGGAGAATAAATTCAAAGGTGTCAAAATCCATAATCGGGATGGTTTTTGGTAACCGATTGAAATTCGCTTGAAAATTGGAGGAACAATTAGAAAGATGTTCGAATTTAATTATGCTTATCTGATACCCCATTTGATATAAGAGCCTTGCGATCGCAATGCCATCTCCACCATTGTTGCCCGGTCCACAAAAAATATAAATTGGAACCTCAGGGGACTTGAATTTATCGATAAACCAGGAGACAAAAGCATTTGCAGCACTTTCCATTAGTTCAAGTCCACTGATACCTTCTCTTTGGATATGTGCTTGGTCCAATTGAGAAACTTTCTTACCGGGAATAATACTAAGCATGTTCGACCTTGGAAGACATTTCTAGATTCCTTTTGGGTATTTTAACCAATATAAGAAATCCCAGGCCGACAAAGAAAAAGAGAGCGAGTGCAAGCGAACTATTTCTCATACTTCCTGAGAGTTGTTCGATCAACCCATAAGAAAATGTACCCAGTACGATCGCAATCTTTTCGGTAACATCAAAGAAACTGAAATAAGAGGCATGATCTATTGTATCAGGAGGAATCAACTTCGCATAGGTAGATCGGGAAAGGGATTGGATCCCACCCATAACCATTCCCACCACAAAAGCCAAGGCATAAAATTGGTATTCGGAAATGACAAAATATGCGGCAACACAAATAAAAACCCAAATAAACACCATGATGACCAAAGAATTTTTATTACCAAAGAGTTTAGATACGTAGGCAAACAGAAAGCTCCCACCAATGGCGACAAATTGAATAATCAAAATCGTCACAATCAACTTGTCCCCAGGAAGCCCCAATTCTTTGTCCCCAAAAGATGCTGCAAGGTACATGACTGTTTGGACTCCCATACTATAAAAAAGAAAGGCGGCCAAAAACCTATTCATCACTGTAGTTTCCCGCACTTCTTTGAACACTCTTCTGATTTCATGATACCCTTTCGAAAAAAGTGATTTTTGGACTTTTCGATTGTAGGGATTCTTGGGCAGAAAATGAAAAGGAATCTGTGCGAAACCTGCCCACCATAAACCTGTAATTAAAAAAGACCACCTGGCAGCTTGCCCACCATCAGATATCCCGAAAAATTCAGGAGACTGGATCATAAACAAATTCACCACCAATAAAATCACACTTCCAATATATCCCAAAGAAAAGCCTCTGGCACTTAAGAAATCATATTCTTCAATATTTGCTATTTCTGGCAAATAGGCATTGTAAAAAACTATGCTACCGGCATAACCAATACTTGCCAGCATTGCACAGATGACTCCATATTCAAGATTATCCCCATCAAAAAAGAATAAACCTACACATGCAAGAGAACCCATATAAGTGAAGATTTTCATAAAAAGAAGCTTTTTGCCTCCATAATCAGCCATTCCAGAAAGCAATGGCGACAAAAATGCAATTATCAAAAAGGAAAAAGAAATCGAGTAGGAGTACAAAACAGTATTGACAATGTCAAACCCAAAAAATTTTACTGTATATCCAAATTCATCTGATTTGGTTACACCATTGAAGTAAACTGGGAAAATGGTGGAAGTAATGACCAGACTGTAAACAGAATTGGCCCAATCGTACATCGTCCAAGCCCTTTGAATCTTTTTCTTGTTATTCAGTTTTGGTAAGGCCATTTTCGGATTAAAATTAAAAAAGCTATCTCAAACGAGATAGCTTTTCAATATAAATCATTAAGAAAGATTAATTCTCAACTTTTCCTGTTGAAGCATACATTAACTTACGTGCATCCGCTTCTCTCAATTCAAATTGAATATCGGAAATTGGACCCATTTTCACTTCTCTGTCTGCCTTCATGGAGATGGTAATTTGATCTCTTTCAGCTTCTCCCAATTTGTCTTTTTCCTGATTCACCCATAACACGATGTCTTTGGTGTTGATCAAAACATCATTGGCTTGAATTCTTGGCTCTGAACCATACAAGGAAACGTTTTTGGGTTTCCCTACGAAAAGGTAGGAAATCAAAGACTTCTTTTCAAGCTTCTGCAACTGAGTTGCTTGAGGGAGCTTTTGTTCTACCAATAGATCCTGTTCTCTAAGCACAGTGGTCACCATGAAAAAGAACAACAACATAAAGATAATATCCGGCAAAGCTGATGTTGGAATACTGATCTCAGCTTTGGTTTTTTTCTTAAATTTACCCATAGTTAACTTCCTATTTTATCTGGTTCAGCAATTGAAATCGCCATAGGAATCCCTTCTTTCCCTCTGTCCTGAAGATCTTTCTCTGAGGCTGATTTCCCAGTAAGTGCTCTGTATTGATCGGCTGTGATGCCAACCCTTTCCGCATAGATCTCAAAATAAGCTCTTTTGACTTGATCAAGAACTTCAAGATACCGCTCGTAGCTAGTACCCCTATTGGTTTTGATTGAGACAACAGCCTCACCAGGATGATCTGAAGAACTTGGATCCTTGTTCGACTTTGCCTTCAATGTTGCAGGCAACCCGTTGTACAATTCGGCATATTCTGAATCTGGAATACCAAAATTCAAAATAAATGCTTTCACATCGTCAGATAAAGATTCGGTATTGTCCAAGTATTCTCCTTCTACCAGAAGCTGATCATTTGCATTTACAAGTATGTTGAAAATGTTACGCTCATTCTTCTTGATATCAGGTGGCGGTACGTTCGGATCTTGCTTTGGAGGAAGAATATTAAGAATACCCTTGTCCGAAGCAATTGTGGTGGTAACGAGGAAGAAGATAAGGAGCAGGAAAGCGATATCCGCCATCGACCCTGTACTTACCTCCGTACTCATTCTTGATTTCTTCCTTGCCATTATTTTACAGCTTTAGTAATTTCAGTGACGACAATCCCTGCCAATGCGATGAAAAACAACACATAGACAGTCATGAGCGCGCCACCAACTAACTTAGATGATGTTTCGGTAAGATTAAAGGGTTCTGCTGCAAACTTGGGCAACACATCCCCGTCTGAAATTGAATAAGCGATAAAGAAAATGATCACCAAACCTACAACAGCGGCTAATGTTTTACCTAGGCTTTTTGGATCATCTAAAGACTTAATCAATGGCATTACTACTGCGAGAATTATACCTACTAATACTAAAACATAGGATAGGTATAAGGAAATATCTGTTATATCCATATTAATTTATTTCTAGGTTATGAACAATTGGTTGTTGAATTTTCATTCAACAATCAATTATTTCGTCAGTTTATACCTTACAAGAATGTCTACCAAAGAGATAGAAGCATCTTCCATGTCGTTGACAAGAGAATCGATCTTAGCGACACAATAATTGTAAAACAACTGCAAAATAATCGCAACTATCAAACCCGCAACTGTAGTCAAAAGAGCGATCTTAATACCACCGGCTACAAGCGAAGGAGAAATATCACCAGCAGCTTCGATTGCATCAAATGCACCAATCATACCGATAACTGTACCCATAAACCCAAGCATTGGAGCAAGAGAGATGAAAAGAGAGATCCAGATAAGACCTTTTTCCAATCTTCCCATTTCAACAGAACCATAGGCGATAATTGATTTTTCAACCATCTCGATTCCTTCTGAATATCTCATCAAGCCTTGCGTAAAAATGGACGCGACTGGACCTTTTGTGCTTTTTGTAACGTCTTTTGCCGCTTCAATGCCTCCTTGTTCCAATGCATCTTCCACTCTAAGCAATAATTTCTTGGTGTTGGTGGTAGATAGATTCAAAGTAATGATTCTTTCAAGCGCAACCGCTAGACCCAAAATCAAACAGATCAATACCGGAGCCATGTAAGCTGGATCACCTTCAATGAATTTTTCCTTGATTACTTGGTGGAAGCCTTTCTCTTCCTCAATAATTTCATCATCCACGATTGTTGGAGCAGCTACAGGAGCTATTTCAACGGTTTCAGTTGTGTCAACAGCAGCAGCGTCTGTGGCTGCGTCTTGAGCTTTCGAGATCACCGGAGATAAAAGGATTCCAGTAAGCATGAACAAAGTGATTAGCTTTCTCATAATTTAGATTTTAAATAGACTTTAGATAAAGGTTAATGGTTTCTTGAATAATATTGAATTTTAAAGTTATCATTTTTTCAATTCAAATTGCAATGGATACAATCATAATTTTTTTAGATAGTTTAAATTTCGTCACTGTTTTTATAATATTTGCAAGCTAAATCATCTATTTTGAACACATTAGACAATTTATGTGAACGGAAAAACTATTGCGGTAAAGGGAGTTTAAATGCTATTGAATCAATTGATGAAAAAACAAGTCTGAAATCCTCCTTTGCCCTGCCCCAAACTTCCTTTCTCCAATTCAAGTTGTCAGCGGAGACAAGGCCAAGTCCCTGTAACCATTTTTCCAAGGAATAAACATACTGCTATATCACTGAAAAACAATCGGTTTAGCTGTGAATATTCGCATAAGGATTGTCTTTTTTTGGGCCCTGTTAAAAACTAAATCCCCTTGAAATAAAAGCCCCTGAAAAATCCCGCTTTCCAATCCAATAGGGCTAAGTTTTGGCTATTTCCCAACCAAAAAAGGCTATTTCGGGCTGGAACAAGATTCTTTGCGTGGATTTCATTCTTAGGTTTTCCTAACAAAGAAGTTCGGAGAAATTGATTTTGACTTTCTAACTGCCCTCAAGGTGAAAAGACAATAATAATGTAACTATTCCCTAAATTTAAGTAACATTTTTAAACTTTGAAAAATCTATCTTTACGGAACACGTGATTTTCACGGCATTTTTTGAATGCTATTTTGCCTCATATTCTAAAATGAAACCTAATTTATTACTAACGAAAGAAAAATATGAAATTACTAACCGAAAAACTGATTCAAGAGCTTCTGAACGTGAATGAGGAGCTTTGTCTATCGCTTTACATGCCCACGCACAGGTCCCATCCTGAAAATCTTCAGGATCCAATCAGGTTTAACAATCTGATCAAGGAACTCGAAAAATCCATATTGACCAAATATTCAACAACTGAGACGACCACCCATCTTGAGCCGCTAAAAAAACTTGCTGAAGATGCTGATTTTTGGAACCATACTACTGAGGGTCTTGCAGTACTCAGCACAAATGGCCGTTTTGAAGTCATTAAATTAAAGGTTTCCGTGGAAGAATTAGCCATTGCAGCGGACAGTTTCCATACAAAACCGCTCCGAAAATATTTGCAGTCCACCGACCGATTTCATGTTTTGGGTGTAAGCCACCACGATATCCAGCTATTTGAAGGGAACAGGCATTCATTGGATCCGATAGTACTCTCCGAAGATGTACCCGCAACGATCGAAGATGCACTGGGAGATGAATTGACAGATAAACACACTACCGTTGCCTCCTATGGTGGCTCGAGTGGTGAGAGCTCAAATATGCACCATGGCCACGGAGGCAAAAAAGAAGAAATGGACTTGGATGCCGAACGTTTTTTCCGTGTGATTGGAAAGTCAATTTATGAAAATTATTCGAGGCCTACAGGGCTGCCCCTTATTCTAGCGGCCTTACCAGAGCACCATCATCAATTTCACGAAGTGAACATCAACCCACTGTTGTTGGAGAAAGGGATTACCGTAAACCCTAAATCGGTCTCAAAAGAAATTCTTGCCCAAAGGGCTTGGGAGGTCATGGAACCGGAATATTCAAAAAGGTTAAAAAATACAGTGGATAGGTTTGAGCAGGAAAGAGCCAATGGAAAAGGCAGCGATGACTATAAAGAGGTAGCCATTGCGGCTGTGGAAGGCAGAATTGACACCCTTCTAGTAGAAGCAGATAGGGTAATCGCTGTTCGGATTACCAATTTGGTTACTGGAAATACACAAAAGAAGGACTTGGACAATCCGCGAGTTGATGATCTTTTGGACGATATGGGGGAATTGGTCATGAAGATGGGTGGAAAAGTCATCGTGGTTCCTACTGAAAGTATGCCCTCCGAAACAGGTCTTGCGGCCATATACCGTTATTGATTTAAGAGAAGTAAATAGACTTGTGGGGATTAAATAAAAAAATGATGAAGGGAATAAACTTTCCTACAGGGAGCTTCCCTTTAATTTTGAATAAAAAATAAAAACAAATGAAAATCCAGATAAACACCGACAAAAATGTAGAAATAAGCGAAAATAAAATCGCTTGGTTTTCTGAACTTATAGCCAAAGATCTAGACAGATTCAATGGACAAATCACAAGAATAGAAGTTCACCTTTCGGATGAAAACGGAAGTAAGGAAGGGCCTGAGGACAGACGCTGTTTGCTGGAAGCCCGAGTAGAGGGTATGCAGCCACTTGCGGTGACCAACCAAGCCGATTCAGATGAACATGCAGTAAAAGGAGCGGTTGATAAATTGAAAAATTTGCTAAGTACCAGGCTTGGACGGATGAAAAATCATTAAACCCAAAACATGTATTGGCTTTACTCCAGGAGTTGAGATGCAAAAAAATCAGACCGACTGGAGAATAACCCGTATTACCAATATGGTGAAATCAAAAACAGTAAACAACTGACTGATTATTAAACTATTTCATGCTAGAATGGAAGAGGCAATACACAACACCGATTAAATCAGCAAATAAAAATTATTTTAATTTACATTAGGCCAACGCTAATTGTCTGAAGTTTTAAAACAGAAAGACAATTGGCATTGGCCTTTTTTTAATCTTGAGATATTCCAGCTGGGTACTGCAGTCAGAAGAGTGATTGACTGGCAAATTTCAGCAAGATGAACACTTGGATGATGGTGATGGTGAAAGCAAATTCCTGCATGAATGAATCAAACAGAAACTTTCGAAAGGAAGGGACTAAATACTTGGGTCAGTCATCGGTTATTAGAATAGGTATTTGACTCAACTTTGAAAGTTTCTTCTTTGATGGAGTAAAAAAATCAAAAACACAATCAACTATCCTCTTAAAAAGAAAACCCTAACTATCATATTTTTAGATAGTTAGGGTTTAATAATGCAGAGAGGAAGGGATTCGAACCCTCGATACCCTCACGAGTATACACACTTTCCAGGCGTGCTCCTTCAACCACTCGGACACCTCTCTATTTGATACCTCAGCTGAATCGGAGTGCAAAGAAAATTAAAAATTTCAGCCAATCCTAACTTCCGCCGAGAAAGTTCGCTCTGTTTCTCATTTAATGTGCTCAATCTACAAAAAAACATCTATTGCGGGAAGGGTGAAGCATTATTGCAATACAAACCTTCCACAATAATTCCCCAAAACACCAATACCACTTCAATGAAATCAATTTGGTCCACGCACAAAATTTACATCAGCCCAGTTCAAACCAATCAAAACCCGGGCAATGACATTTCTCCCGCCAAAGAGGTGATCAGCTTCCTTCTTATAATATGCTCCTCGGTTTCATTGGCCAGAAGAAACATCATCTTCGTGATGGCTGCCTCTGTGGTGATGTCTCCTCCACTTAAAATCCCTACCCTCTTAAGATCCTTGCTCGTCTCGTATCTTCCCTGGATGACCCTGCCTCCGTTGCATTGGGACACATTCAATATAATGATCCCCTTTTTGACAGCCCTTTCCATACATTGAATAAACCAAGGTTCGCTTGGGCTATTGCCTGAACCATAGGTTTCCAACACCACTCCACGAATCCCTTCAATATTTAGACAGCTATCTATAATCTTGGAGGTAATCCCAGGAAAAAGTTTGATGACCATCACGCGGTTGTCTAAACCATTGAAATATTTCAATTCTCGTCCTTCTTCGTAGGGCCTGATGGCCGCATAATTGTAATCTATGATGATGCCCGCTTCAGCCAGTGGTGGATAATTTTCCGATTCAAACGCATCAAAATGTATGCTTTGAACTTTTTTGGACCTGTTTCCCCTTAATAATTTATGGTTGAAAAATATACAAACTTCAGGAACAATGGGTTTACCGTTGGCTTTTGCGGTGGCAATTTCCAAGGCGGTCATCAGATTTTCCCTGGCATCTGATCTCATTGCGGAGATGGGCAATTGTGCGCCAGTGAAAATCACAGGCTTGCTCAGACCACTTAACATAAAGCTCATCATTGATGCGGAATAGGCCATCGTATCTGTTCCATGAAGCACGACATACCCATCATAGCTGTCGTAATTCTCATAAATGATATAGGCCATATCCACCCAATGCTGCATGTTGACATTCGAGGAATCAATAGGCTCCGGAAAAGAAATCACCGTGATCGCAATATTCATGCTCGTGAGTGTGGGGATCTTCTCAAGAATTTGACCAAAATTAAAAGGTACCAACGCCCCGGATTCGTCATAGGCCATACCTAGTGTCCCACCTGTGTATATGATCAAAACCGATGAGGTTATATCGTCTTTTGCGGCAGTACTGAGTCTTACTATTTTGTAGTTCATCGCTAAAACCTATGAAATATATTTTGGGAATTCTGTTCTGTAATGATGGAGACCTCTTGTATTGTTTTTCCAGTCAAGAAACTCAACCTTTCGGCAATGACCGGAACATACTCCGGGGAATTTCTTTTCCCGCGAAAAGGAACGGGGGCCAAATATGGGCTGTCTGTTTCCAAGACGACATGCTCCAGAGAAATTTCCGGAAACACTTTGTCCAAACCACCATTCTTGTATGTGGAAACTCCTCCAATCCCAAGTAAGAAACCCAAGTCAATAATTTCCCTTGCTTGTTCGAGCGAACCTGAAAAGCAATGGAATATCCCCCTGAGGGCAGCTGTTTTTTCTTCTCTGATGATCTTGATCGTTTCATCCATCGATGCCCTACAGTGGAGTACAATGGGGAGATTTTTCTGCTTTGCCCAATTGATATGGATTTTTAGGGATTCTTTTTGTTCCTCAAAGAAGGTTTTGTCCCAATAGAGATCCAATCCAGTTTCTCCGATCGCTGAAAAAGGACGCTTTTCAAGCCATTCTTCCATCACATACAATTCCTTGGCAAAATCTTTCTTTACATCACAGGGGTGAAGCCCCATCATGGGAATGCATATTCCGGGGTATTTTGATTCGGCATCCAGCATTGGATCGATGGATTCCACACTGATATTGGGCATGTAGATCTTGTGGACCCCATTTTGAACGGAGCGCCCTATAATCTCAGCCCTGTCGCCGTCAAATTTTGATGAATAAATATGCGCATGCGTATCTGTGAAATTCATAAGTACTGCCTTCCTTTCCAATCCGTTTTGGAAGGCCAAAAATAATAAACTATCGTAGACCAAGCGGTAATCATATAATAAATTTCAAAAAGAAGGAGATCCAAATAATTTAAATTCTCCCCAGCATATACTGCAAATCGGTGGATGAAATGACTCTGTAAGAAAATCTTCACACTCCAAGCCACTAGCCCAATGACGGGGAAAAACCAAAGGACTAGGAGTATCGCTGGAAAAAACAGCACCTGGATCGCCAGCAAAACCTTCCAATAGACAGGCAAAGTAAAAGCACCGGCCATCCACCTTTTGCGCTGTTCCAATAAGCTTGAAAAATCCAATTGTGCTTTTGTCTCGATGAGGTTTTCTGGACTTATCTGGTGGACTCCTTTATAACCAATATTCTTCAGGCTCCTGGCCATCTCAAAATCCTCTGTTAGGGAGAATGGGATCCCTGCGAAACCACCAACCTTATCGTATGCTTCCCGGGTGATGAGCATATTGTTGCCCATTGCCGTAATGGAAACACCCAAGTCATCCAGCACCTTAACCATCCCCAAACTGAGCCACCAATCAAAGGCCTGGAATTTTTCGAAATTGGATTTTCCTTTTATTGTGGTGATACCGGTCACTATCCCCACTTCTGGCCCCAACCCTTCAATCATTTTTTCCACCCACCCTTCTGGGACCAAACAATCCGCGTCCGTAAACAACAATACCTCTCCATTTGCCATTGCACCCATTTGTGCCAATGCATTTGCTTTGCCGTTGAGCTGGTTTTCAGGCTTCGGATTGGGTTGAATGGAAATGAATGCTGCATTGGGCATGGTTTTCACCCAAGCTTCCAGGATGGATTTGGTGGCATCGGTACTGTGGTCATCTCCCAAAATGAATTGAATTTTGTCCGAAGGATAACTCAGTTTTTCCAAAGAGGAAAGACATCCGGGGAGATTGTTGGCTTCATTTCGAGAAGGAATCAAGATGCTGACGCGTGGGTATGAAGGGAGATTTCCGGTTTTATACCGCTTAAAATTGTCCTTTAATAATAAAATCAATACGAAGTCCTGGAACAACAATAAAACCACGAGAGATAGTGAGAGGATCCCCATTACAAAAGTCCGGTTTCAAAGCCATTATCCGAAACGAAATCCAAGTAAGGGTTCAAAACCCTTTTCAATATTCCTTTTGTTTTCACTTGATCATGAAAAACTACGATGGAACCGTTTTTGGTATATTTTATGGTCTTTTGAAGGCATTTTTCAGCTGGTTGATTGAGATCAAAATCTCCGGAAAGTACATCCCACATGATCACCTGATGGGTACTATTCACTTTTTTGTGTTGGTTTCTGGTCATTCTTCCATAGGGCGGGCGGAATAAATCAGTAAAAATCCCCAAATGTTCGCCTATTGTCTCTTGACATTTTTCTATGTCTTGAAGATAGACCGCTTCTTTTGTTTGGAAACCATTGAGGTGATGATAAGTATGGTTTCCAACTTTGTGTCCACATGTAAGCACTTCCTTGGCAAGCATCGGGTTTTTCCGAATGTTATCACCAACCATAAAAAAGGTCGCTTTCATCTTTCTTTTATCCAGCATTTCCAGCACATAATCTGTAACGCCTGGCACAGGCCCGTCATCGAAAGTCAAATAGACTTTTCTCTCTTGCCTATCTTTGTTCCAGATCAACTGTGGCAATAAACTCGATATTATAGAGGGAACATGATGGATGAGCATTTGTTTATTTGAATCTCATGCTTAACAAAGTAATGTCGTCTCCCCGCACGGTACCCTCGGCAAATCCATCCAACTCCTTGAAAAAGGTTTCGTGAAAGACATTTGGGTCTGTGCAAAGATTTGCCTGAACAAATTTAACAAACCTTTCATCTCCATATTCCTCTTCACTGCTGTTAAAACTCTCTGTCAAACCATCTGTATACAAATGAAGATTAAATCCCTTTAAGTGGGATCTTTTTCCCACTTCCAAGAAAGGCAGTTCTTCGAAAGCGCCTAGAATGGTGGTGCCTGCTTCCAACAATTCGCTTCTTCTTTCTCCTTCCCAACACAATACTGGTGGATTATGGCCCGCATTCACAAATATCAACTCCCTCTTTTTGAAATTGTAATGACCCAGGAAAAAAGTAATAAAGCGCTCTCCATTTGTATTCTCAAAAATGGTGTAATTCAATTGCTCCGTGATCATTTTGAGATCGGAGGAACTTCTGAGCAAGGTTCTTAGGGCAGCTTGAAAATTTGACATCAACAAAGATGCCGGCATTCCCTTTCCTGATACATCCGCAATACAGAAAAACACCTCGTCGTCAGACTTTTGGATAAGATCGTAATAATCTCCTCCAACAGTACTGTGCGGGTAGTAAGTTACCTTCGCTTTTAATTTTTCGGTTTGTGGCAAATTAGATGGAAAAAGCATCCTTTGCACATTTGAAGCAATCTCAATTTCTTTTTTGAGCCGTTCTTGCTCCAATTGCCTGCTGGCGAAACGCTTGTTTTCCAAAGCCACGACCAAAATATTGGTTAAAGCCTGCGTAAAGTTCAAGTCAAGCTCGCTATGTTCTTCCTTTTTCTGAAGAAATAGGATTGCAAGCATTTTATCCTTGTGATATACCGGGATGTAAATCTCCAATTCTTCAAAGGAAAACCCATCGTCCACTTGTATCTGAAGTTCATCCGTGTCCCTGTTGTCATTAACTTGGTTTTCAGGAATACTGCTGGGTGTTTTGCCTTTGATGCCATGACTGATCTTTTGATCAAAAACATCATTATTGGCAACATAAAGCACCAAAGAGCGGATATTCAAATGCACCAAACAGGTGAATTTGAATATATTGAGCAATATAGAAGCCGGCTTATTTTCGTTGATTGCCTGAGTAATCTCCAACAATGCCTTGAGCTCTAATTCCTTCCTTTGGTATTTTACAATTTCGGTGGTCAATTGATTGTCGTTAAAGTGCGTTATGCTCCATGAGCCCTTTCTTTGTGGCCAAATAAAATAATTGGGCCCCTTCTTGTCTCAAGTCAACCTTTTCGAAGATTTCCTGATCGGGTTGTCTCAGACATTTGATGAAATCTTTTGCATAAAGTGCATGCAAGTTAGCCAAAAGCTTATCATCCTCCCAACCTAAAACGCCTTTTAAATATGCATAGTGCTGGACAAAATACAATTCATCCAATAAGTCAAATTCCTCGTCGCTCATTCTTCTCTATTAAAATACTAAGTTAATGTTTTGGTAAACTTTCCCTGCCTTTCCAGACAAATTTCCCTCTTAAAACGCCCAATCCTGTAGTCAAAACATAAAAAGGATGAACCAAACTTGTAAGAATGGAATCAATCGCCTTCTGTTGAATTTGATACGAACTTAAAACAAGCCCTAGAACAACCCGCTCCGAAACGAGCTTGACAAGCCAAAGGAAAAGAAAAACGGCCAACCCCTTTAACCCCATAAACAGCAATCCGACACTTGCCAAAAAAAACAACTGGAAAAGAAAGGGGGCTATGGCCGCAAAAATATGCCCTTTCGAAGGACTGACATTCCACTTGGAAGCCCATCGGATGCGTTGTTGGAACAATTCAGTCCAGCTTCTTGCTTCTTGTGTATAGACCAAATTATCTTTACTATGGAGATAGACCGCGGCATTCTTCCCGAAATTTGAAATGATTTTTTTCAACAAAAACTCGTCGTCCCCGGAAAGATGCTCAAGATTTCCTTCATATCCACGCACCGCCAAGAAAGCACTTTTGCGATAGGCAAGGTTTGCACCGCTGCACATCAATGGTTTTTTGAGATGAAAAGTCATCTGGGTGACAGCCAAAATGCTCGCCCATTCTATTTGTTGGAATTTCTGAAAAAAAGACAATCCCCTGTCTGTCATCACTGGTCCAGCTACCAATTTGATTTCTGGGTTGGCGAAAGGTGCTGTCATTTGGCTAATCCAATCTTTAGGCACAAGGCAATCTGCGTCCGTGGTCATGATGATTTCTCCATTGGACAATTCCAGGCCACCCGTTAAGGCTGCTTTTTTTCCGATTACTTCACTTTGGATGATTCGAATTGAAAGCAAAGGGGATGATTGCGTAGCGATCAATTCCTCCAACATAAACAAAGAACGGTCCTCGCTGAAATCATCTATCCAGATGATTTCAAAATCCGGGTACTGTAAAGCTTTGAGGTTATGGAATGATGCGGAAATATTTTGTTGTTCATTTCTGAAGGGAACCAAAACTGTGACTTTTGGCGTCGATGAAATGGGGGAAATTCTTTGAGGTGTTTGCCAATTCATCCATAGCACCGACATCAAAACGAGATAAAGTATCCCTATAAAAACATAAAATATCAGCATGTTTTGGCTTAAATTGCGGTGATGAGTAAAGAAGAGAAAAAAGTGTCAAAGGAAAAAATAATTCTGGGAATTGACCCTGGCACCAACGTGATGGGATATGGATTGATATTGATTGAAGGCAAAAAGTACAGCTTGATACAATACGGAGTGATTCATCTCAAAAAATACGCTACCCATGAACTTAAGCTCAAGAAGATTTTCGAAAGAATAATTGGTATCATTGATGAATACCACCCTGATTCAGTGGCCCTGGAAGCTCCTTTTTATGGAGAGAATATTCAATCCATGTTGAAGCTGGGCCGTGCTCAAGGTGTAGCCATGGCTGCAGCATTGTCGAGAGATATCCCCATTACCGAATATTCCCCCAAGAAAATCAAACAGTCTGTTACAGGGAATGGCAATGCATCAAAAGAGCAGGTTGCCGAAATGCTTAAAACACTGCTAAACATCAAGGAAATTCCAAAACTTTTGGATGCAACGGATGCATTGGCCGTCGCTGTCTGTCATCATTTTCATGATGGAAGGATTCAAACTAGTGGTAAATCCGCGGGATGGAAATCATTTTTACAAGAAAATCCTGATCGGGTAAAGGGACTTTAAGGTTTTAAGCCCAATTTCAAGTCATTAAAAATTCTTTCCCAAAGCCAATTTGAAAACCCTGTTTTTGACATTGAAATTAAAATAATTCAGGTCTACCAATCCAAAATCATAGCTGGCTTGTACATTGAGTCCCAAAGGAAGATTGGCTCCGGCACCGATCACGCCCGCAATATCATACCCTCTGACAACCTCTTTGGTTTTGGAAACCATTCCTCCCTGTTCGTATTTTCTGGAAAACAGAAAGGAACCTTGTGGCCCGGCAAAGAGATTTAAACCCTCTAATATCTGGTACCTCACCAGAACAGGAATATCGATATAATCCAGGTTTTCGGTGATTCGTCCGCTTGCTGAATTATCGGCAGATTTATACCCTTTTTGGGAATAAAAAATTGCCGGCTCGATGACCAATTTGTCCATCAATGGCAAACCATAATAAATACCTGCATGAAGGCCCGTTCTCGAGTCAAAATCAAAGCCATCGAAGTTGGCGAAATTAGCCCCCACCCTGGCTCCAAATTGGGCATTCGCCTCTTGGTTAAACAATAAGGCCATTCCAAACAACAAGACAAATATTAATTTTTTCATTTCAGGCATTTTTTTTTAATCTTCACTTTTGAATCAAGGGCAAATAAACAAAAAGAATCTGAAAAATTAACGCTATTTCAGGACGGGCATTTTCAAAAAAAAAGCCTACCCAATTGGGTAGGCTTTTTGAAAGGTCAATTAAAAGGAGTAACCTAGAGAAACTTTAAATCCACGGTTGAATATTTCGGCATCACTATTTTTAAAGACTGGAGAGGTTCCATAGTCATAACTTCCCTGGAGATTGATCCCCTTTGGCAAATTATAACCCAAACCAACGACAAAGCCCAAATCAGTTTTGGTAATGCTTTCGGTATCGTAAGAATAAGTTGTTCCGAAAAGATCTCCCTCAAATTTGGAAGAAGTCAAGAATGATGCTTGAGGACCTCCAAAAACGTTGATTCCTTTTGCGATGTAGAACCTAAGCAAAAGAGGCACGTCCACATAATTCAAAACGGCCCTTGAATTGGTCAAATCATCATTTTGAGTGCCTTTCACAGCATAATATACCCCTGGCTCCAAAGCGATTCTCTCTCCCAAAAATAAATTGGAATATACACCTGCATGAAATCCTGTACGGTTTGTATAATCATTGTTAGAGGCATCCGAGCCACCAAAGTTGAAGAAGCTTGCTCCTCCCCTTACTCCAAACCCACCAGCTGCATCACTTCTTGTCACATTCTGAGCTTGTATTTCTAAGGAGAAAAATGCCAATACTGCGAATACTAAAATCGATTTTTTCATTACCTTTTATCATTTTGGTTATAAACACGAATAGTCCAAGATTATGCCAAAAAAAAGCCCGGATTGAAAATCCGGGCAATTATAAAAATTAGGAACTGTTATTCAGTCGCTTATCTTTTTGTCCACATAACTTGAATTCATTATTCCCAATGCACCCATATATTTCAGGTTAAATTTTATCAAATCCCCCACCTTATAGTTTTTAGGATTTAGTTTCAAATTCAATATCAACATATCAGAACTAGCACCCAATATTTCAAATTCTCCATCTTCAGGAATGAGGTACTTTGGATCTACATCCAGCAAACCGATGTCAAGTATTGCCCTGAAAGAGGACATTCCATAAAGAGAGTCATCTATTTCCGCTATTTCCCCTTGGGGATTGGCGGCCAAGGTTCCAGACGGAAGTAAAGGTTTTTCTTGCATTTCGATGATCTCTGCATACAACTCGAAGACATCTCCATGCATTCCCTGAATCACTTTTTCCTCGACCAAGTCCACTCCAAAATAGAGGGTTTCCCCCACCCTAAAATGATTGATCCCCTTTGGGAGTTGCTGATGAAGCATCAAAGGAATGGTAACGGAAGTCCCGGCGGACACCCATCGAATCTTGATGTTGAATTTCAATTCAATGATTTGCTTATACAGAGACAACTGAATAAGCTTATCGGTGGAGGGCATTACCCCATTCAGACAATTGAGATTCGTGCCCAATCCTATGATTTCGATATTGGGAAGCTCAAAAATCTCAGCATAGAAATCTACCAAATGATCACCCATCACTCCTTCTCTAAGATCACCGGTTTCAACCATAATGATGATTTTATGCCTCTTTTTTTGAATCACAGCCTCATCGCTTATCCACCTGATGGTGTTTATCTCACTGTTAAGACTTACATCGGCGTACTTGACCATTTTGGCCACATTGCGTTTGGAGACAGGCTTCACATAAACAGTCTGAATTTCCCTGCTAATTTCTTTGACCTTTGCAAGGTTACTGATCCTGGAATCATGGATCTCGGTCACCCCCAAATCAATCAACTCCTTAAGATAAGTTCTATTTCCGCAAAGCAATTTTGAAACCACTCCCCAAGACACGTTATGCGATTCAAAACGTGCTTTAAGAAACTCGTAATTCTCTCTTAATTTGGTTCTATGTAAATTTAGAAAAGCCATGGTTGTTTATTTCTTTAGCCTCATTTCAAGGTATTTATTTGTAAAACCAAGATTTTCATACAGTTTCCTGGCAGGATTATCCGGCTCGACATGCAAGGCGATGTCTCCGTTTGCCAAATCAATGGCCGTTTGCATCAGTTTTTTACCGACGCCTTTACCGCGTTGGCTGCCATCCACGGCAATATAAACCAATATATTTTCAGGAATATATCCTGACATTCCAGTCCTGTTGACGATAACCGCCCCCACAACATGATCCTCCTCCCTAGCAAACACCACAAATCCTCCTTTATCGACTGCTTGATCCAGAGCATAATCCAGACATTTCATGATATCCTCGTGAGGGTCGCCATATTGTTCTAAATGAACAAATAAAAAGTCAGCGATTTCCTTTTTTTGGAGGAAAGTCGCTTGATCAATAGCGGAAAGAGTTTCTATTTTAAACATATAATTATCAATTTATTTTGAAATTTTATTTTTTCTACTCGTATAAACGAGCAAATATGTTGCTAAAGAGGAAAATATCCCGAAAAAATTTGGGTCCAGCCCAAATGGAAGCTCCATTCCCATAAAACTAAGTCCGGCAGTAACTCCTCCCCCTACAATCATTGCCCCCATCGCAGCATGCGAATCCCTCATGTTGGAAAATAGGCCAAACAGCACGGGAACCAACAATCCGGACACCATAAAGGCATATGAATACAACATCAGCTCAAGGACATTCGTCATTTGCAGGGCGATGACCAACGCCAAGACGCCCAAAATAAGCGTGAAGCCTTGACTGATAAACATTTGTACGTTTTCTTTTTTATTTTTCAAAAACCCGCCAAATAGATCAGTGGTAAGGTTGCCAGAAGCAGCCATCAAGCAAGAATCCGCCGTGGACAAAACCGCGGAGAAATATGCAGCCATCATCAAGCCCAAAATTCCCGGAGGAAGAATCGTTCTCAAAAGGATCGGTAAACCCATTTCTGGGTCAAAAGCATTGATATCGACCAGAAGCATGCCTTGTTCGAAAGCTACCCTCGACAACAAACCTAGAGACACGCCCATAAATGCCATGATCGGCCACTCGAACAAGCCTGCAATGAACCAGGCTTTTTTGGCAGATTTGAGATCTCTGCTGGCAAAAATCCTTTGGTACAGCGTCATCCCAATAAACCAAATCGGTAAAATCGTGATTCCCCAATTTGCAAAATCCTGCCAACTCAAATTCGTGAGGCTGAAGAATTCATCCGGAAGTGTAGTCCTAATTACAGACCATCCTCCCACATAATAATAAGCGACGGGAAGCCCAATGAAAATAAACCCACTCATCAAAATGATCCATTGGATGGTGTCTGTATAGATTACGGCTTTCAATCCTCCCATCACTGTATAGATGACCGCAATGGCCCCCATAATCATCAATGCCTGATGCATCTCCAACACTGGGAATGTGCCAGAGGCCAATTTGGCTCCTGCCAATAACTGAGAAGATGTGAATCCAAGATAGCCAATGAGACAAATGCAGGCCGCAACAATGCCAACTTTCTTGCTGTAAAGGTGTTGGAATATTTGAGGGAAAGTATAAAAATTAGCAAAGGCGGGATCACTTTTTACCCTTGGAATCAAAAAAACGGCCGCCAACCAGGCACCCAACAATCCGGTGAATAGCATCCAGCTTCCCGAAAGACCCATGATGAAACCCAATCCACCCAGTCCCACAGAAAAACCTCCACCAACATCCGTAGCGACAACGGACAGGCCTATGTGCCAGCTTCCAATATCTCTCCCTCCAACATAGTAATCGTCTTGTGTTTTATTCTTCTTCATGAAGTAGTATCCTACTCCAAGCATTATCAACATGTACCCGACAAAAATGCCAAGGTCTATGTAATGCATGTTTCCCCTTTCTTTTTATGATAAAATCTAAATAAATATAATTTTTCAAAGGTAAGCAATTATAGCTGATTTGAAAAAAATAAGCGTTTTATTTAGATTTTCAGCAAAAAAATACTATTTTTTATAAACAATGTTTAATAAAAGCGCAAAATGAAAAAAGCCGAGAAACTCGGCTTTTTTGAAAAACAGAAGACTATTTATTGCTTAAATATTATCACTAGTAACCACTGCGCTGAAATATTCCCTATTCATCCGGGCAATATTGGTCACGCTGATACCTTTAGGACATTCCGCTTCGCAGGCACCGGTATTGCTACAAGCACCAAAACCTTCCGCATCCATTTGGGAAACCATTCTCTCCACTCTTTCTTTCCTCTCCACTTGTCCCTGAGGCAGTAAAGCCAGCTGAGAAACTTTTGCAGAGACAAAAAGCATTGCGGATGCATTTTTACATGCTGCTACGCAAGCGCCACATCCGATACAGGTCGCCGAGTCAAAAGCTTCATCGGCAATCTTTTTAGGGATAGGGATTTCATTGGCATCCGGAACACCTCCGGTATTCACGGAAACGTAACCTCCCGCTTGGATTATTCTATCAAATGCGGAACGGTTGACGACCAAATCCTTCAGAACAGGGAAAGCGGTCGCTCTCCAAGGCTCGATGGTCACCACTTCTCCATCTTGGAACGATCTCATGTGTAACTGACATGTGGTTGTTTGCTCCGGACCGTGAGGCTTACCATTGATGTACAATGAGCACATTCCACAAATACCCTCACGGCAGTCATGGTCAAAATGGACTGGATCTTCACCCTTATTGGCAAGCTGTTCATTGAGCACATCCAGCATTTCCAAGAAGGACATGTCTTTGGAAATATGCTCAACTTTATATTCTTTAAATGCGCCTTTATCGGAATTGTTTTTCTGTCTCCAGATTTTCAAAGTTAAATTCATAGCTCAAATGCTTTAAATGCTTTTCGGATTACTTGTAACTTCTTTGGGTCAATTTCACGTTTTCGAATACCAATGGCTCCGTGTTCAACTTTTCTTCCTGGCCTTCTCCCAAGAATTCCCAGGCTGCCACGTAAGCAAAGTTTTCATCATCTCTCATCGCCTCTCCTTCTGGAGTTTGGTATTCTTCTCTGAAATGTCCACCACAAGATTCATTTCTGTGTAGGGCATCATCGACCATTAATTCTCCCAATTCTATGAAATCCGCAACTCTATTGGCTTTTTCCAAGGATTGATTGAGCTCTTCATTTGTACCCAAAACTTTGACATTTGACCAAAATTCTGATTTTAGCGTTTTGATCATCGCTTTGGCTTTCCTTAAACCTTCTTCGTTTCTGGCCATTCCGCAATAATCCCACATGATTTTACCCAATTTCTTATGGTAAAAATCTACAGTCTTTTCGCCTTTGATATTGATCAATTTCTGGATTCTATCCTTTACGTCTTTTTCTGCTTTTTGAAATTCGACACTGTCGGTTGGGATTTTGGTCTGCGGGATTTGAGCCAAGTAATCACCTATAGTGTAAGGGACAACAAAATACCCATCTGCCAAGCCTTGCATCAGTGCAGATGCACCAAGCCTGTTCGCTCCATGGTCTGAGAAATTGGCCTCACCAAGTGCATACAACCCAGGAACAGAAGTCATCAAATTGAAATCTACCCAAAGCCCGCCCATTGTATAATGGACAGCAGGGTAAATCATCATTGGGAATTTGTAAGGATTGTAGCCGGTGATTTGCTGATACATGTCAAAAAGGTTCCCATATTTCGCCCGAATGGCTGCCTCTCCATCTCTGTTGATGGCATCCCTGAAATCCAAGAAAACAGCCTCTCCGGTTTCATTAACTCCTTTTCCCTCATCACAAATGAGTTTGGCATTTCTGGAGGCCACGTCCCTTGGAACAAGGTTACCGAATGAAGGATATTTTCTTTCCAAGAAATAATCCCTGTCCTCTTCCTTGATGTCATTGGCAGTGATTGTTCCTTTTCTAAGCTTTTCTGCTGTTTCTACAGTTTTAGGAACCCAAACCCTTCCGTCATTTCTCAAGGATTCTGACATCAGTGTCAATTTTGACTGATGATCTCCAGAGACCGGAATACAGGTGGGGTGAATTTGGGTGTAAGAAGGATTGGAGAAAAATGCGCCTTTTTTGTGTGCTCTCCACGCAGCTGTCACATTGGAACCCATTGCATTGGTAGAAAGGAAAAATACGTTTCCGTATCCACCTGTACAAAGCAAAACTGCATGTGCACTATGGGATTCAACTGCTCCGGTAATCAAATTTCTCGTGACGATTCCTCTTGCTTTGCCATCCACCAAAACAACATCCATCATTTCGGTTCTTGGATAGAGCTTAACCTTTCCATTGGCTACCTGTCTACTTAAAGCAGAATAAGCACCCAACAACAATTGCTGTCCGGTTTGACCCCTTGCATAAAATGTCCTGGAAACTTGTGCGCCACCAAAAGAACGGTTGGACAATAGCCCTCCATATTCCCTTGCAAATGGAACTCCCTGTGCCACACATTGATCAATAATACTTACAGATACTTCTGCCAATCTATAAACATTGGCTTCTCTTGCCCTGTAATCTCCACCCTTGATGGTGTCATAAAATAACCTGTAGATTGAATCTCCGTCGTTTTGGTAATTCTTTGCCGCATTAATACCACCTTGGGCAGCAATGGAATGCGCTCTTCGTGGGCTGTCTTGGAAGCAAAAAGCTTTCACATTGTATCCCAACTCTGCCAAAGAAGCTGCTGCTGAGGCACCGGCCAAGCCCGTACCCACCACGATCACTTCATATTTTCTTTTGTTGGCCGGATTGACCAATTTCATGTTAAACTTATGTTTGGTCCATTTTTCTGCTAATGGACCTTCCGGTATTTTAGAATCAAGTATCATATCTTTCAATTATTAATTCAATGATGAGATATAAAGATAAATAGGCATGCTTGCGAAAAGCGCAGGGACCACCACACTAAAAACCCTCCCCAAAAAGACGATTGCTGGGGTGTATTTTTTGTGATTCAGCCCTAAAGTTTGGAAGGCACTTGCAAATCCATGTGAAAGGTGCAAACCCAAGAAAACCATCGCCACTACATAAAGCAAAACCAAAAGTGGCTCAGCAAAGGCAAACTTCACTATACTGTAAAGATCCTTGTACTCTTCCCCATCGTATTGTACTACTGGTAAATTTCCCCAATGCATCTCGTACCAAAACCCCTGCAAATGGACAACTAAGAAGATCAAGACAATCGTGCCCAAAACACCCATATTTCTGGATGTCCAAGCGCTGTTTGTGCTTGCCCTACTGGTTTGATAACCTATAGGTCTGGCTTTCTTATTTGCCAAAGTGGTGATAATGGAGTAGACCACATGCCCTATGATGGCAATGTAAGTCACATAAGAAAGGATTTTCACTGCCGGATTCGTCGTCATGAACTTGGCATAGATATTAAATGCCTGGCCATCATCGTTGATGAACAACTGTAAATTTCCAGTGACGTGCCCGACAAGAAATATTATCAGGAACAAACCTGTCAATGACATTATTAGTTTTTTACCTAGGGAACTGCTTAAGGTTTTTGTTACCCAACTCATATAATTTGTATTAAGATTTGATTGAAGACCGTTTTTTATGAGGGTCAAATTTACATTTGGAAAGCTTAGTAAACAATCAAAGCACAATCGATTGAACTTATTTTAAAACGTTCTAAATAGTCTTTAATTTCCGGGTTATTATTCCCATTTTAGTGACCTTATAACCATCTGTTTGTTTTTATTGTTTGATATTTGGAAATAAATTCCACCTAGTTTAGTTATTTTCGTATAAATTGAAATGTAAAGCCAAGCATTCATGAAAATCAGATTAACACTTTTACTTGCCTTCTCTTTTCTAATACTCGCTTTTAACGATGTATTTGCCACGCACATTCGTGCGGGAGAAATCACCGCGGAAAGAGTTTCTGTCCAAACGCTCACCTACAGGATCACTGTAGTGGGTTACACCGATCTTCGCTCAAATGTTGTTTTTGGACCGGGAGACATTGATTTTGGGGACGGGAGAAGCGAGGTCCTGAATACGAAGAGTGATATTGTGTCGGTGGAACCATTGGGAAACCAAATTGAAAAAAACACATTTGTGATCACCCATACCTACCAAGGCCCCGGACAATATGTCATTCGATTCAAGGAGTTCAACAGGAATGATCGAACACTGAACATGGACAATTCTGTAGACACTCCTTTTTATGTGGAAACGATGATCATCATTGATCCTTTTTTTGGCATTAACAATTCCCCGGTCCTCACCATTCCCCCCGTGGACAATGGTGCCGTGAATGTAAGGTATATCCATAATCCTGGCGCATACGATCCTGATGGAGACAGTCTTGCCTATGTCATGGATGTTCCAAAGCAAGAATTTGAAAGACCTGTCAACAACTATAGGAATCCAGGAACTCCTGAATTTAGTTTCAACAGAGAGGATGGAGGGACACCTGCATTTTTGACTTTGGACAATGTTACTGGAGACCTGATCTGGGATGCTCCTGGATTGGCTGGCCAATTCAATGTTGCCTTTAAGATCCTGGAATACCGTAAAATCAACGGCGTATTTCGATTGATTGGCTATGTGGTCAGGGACATGCAGATCATCATCGAAAACTCCAACAATAAAAGACCGGAATTGATATTACCCCCAGACCTCTGTGTGGTCGCTGGAACCAAAATTCAAGAAATTATTCAAGGCGTAGATCCCGACGGCGATCCAATCAAGATAGAGATATTCGGGGATCCTGTAGAAATCACCTCTTCTCCGGGAAGTTATTCTCCCCTATCGGTTTTTCAGCCAAGTCCCGGAATCATCACTTTCAATTGGCAAACGGTCTGCAGCCATGTAAGGGCAAGAGAATACCAAGTAAGGGCAAGAATCACCGATCAACCAAGGTCCGGCCCAGCCTTGGTGGACATCAAAACCTGGAACATCACAGTCATTGGACCGCCTCCTGTGCTGGAGGAAATAGAACAACTTCAGGGAAGGTCTGTGGATATCAAATGGAATCCCTATTCCTGTGGCACATCAGCGGAGACCATGCAGGTCTGGAGAAGATTGAACAGCGACCCGTATGAACCAGACTCTTGTGAAACGGGAATCAGGCCAGGCTATGAACTGATCGGAACCACCAACATGGGAACCTTTAATCTGTTGGACAACAATTTTGGTGAGGGACTGGCACCTGGCAATACCTATTGCTATCGATTGGTGGCGGCCTACCCTTCGCCAAGATTGGGTGAAAGCATTGTTTCCGAGGAATTGTGCATCACCATAGACGTGGATGTTCCTTTGATTACCAATGTGAGTGTTGAAGTTACAGACACGGAAAATGGAGAGGTTTTCATCAAATGGACCCCCCCATACGATATCGATCGGGAGCAGTTTCCCGGCCCATTTACCTATGAGTTGTTGAGAAACACTGGATTTACGGGCAATCAAAATCGTGTTTCCGTCATCACGACCTCAGACACTTTATTCACAGATACAGGCTTGAACACTGAAAACCTGGTTTACAATTATAAAGTAATCCTGAAGGAAAATACCACTACGATTGACAGCTCAAGTTCCGCCTCGACAGTAAGGTTGGATCCGGTGATCATCAACGAGGCAATTGAGTTGAATTGGTCATTCAATGTTTCTTGGAACAATTCCCTTTCTCAATTTAAACATGAAGTCTACAGGAACAGAACCGATCCGGGATCCCTTGACGAGGACAATTTCACCTTGATAGCAGAAGTAGATCCTACAATCAATGGATTTACTTATTTTGATGATGGTAGCCACAATGGTGTTTCTCTTCAAAAAGACATCGAATACTGCTATTATGTCATTACGAAAGGCGCATATAATATCTCCCAAATTGAATATCCACTGGAAAACAAATCACAAGTCATCTGCGCCAGACCTGATGATAACAGGTTGCCTTGTCCGCCGGTATTGACTTTTGAAGGACCTGAGTGTTCCGCATATTTATCAGACAAGGGATGTGGCTTCAACACATTTGTTCATGACCTAAGTTGGGAGCCCGACTTTACCGGGGAATGTGATGATGAACTCAGCGGATTTAGGCTTTATTTCAGTCCTGATGGGGAACAAGGTGTTTTTTCTTTGGCAGGAACATTCACGACATTTGACTTGGTGACCACGATCAGGAACCTTCCTGATTATAAAGGATGCTATTACATCACTGCGGTGGACAGGTCCGGGAACGAAAGTGAACCGAGCAACACGGTTTGTGTCGATAACTGCCCCAATTATGAGCTTCCAAATGCTTTTACACCAAATGGGGACGGGATCAATGAACTGTTCATGGCCTATGACAATCCATTCGCCAAGTGTCCAAGATTCGTGGAGGCTGTGGAAATCATTATCGCAAACCGTTGGGGAGTCGAAGTATTTAACTTCAATAGTTTGGAATCTAGTGAAAATGACATTTTCATCAGATGGGATGGAAGGGACAAAAACGGAAATGATCTTCCTGCCGGAACTTACTTCTATTCTGCAACGGTCAAATTCGATGTATTTGCCCCCTCTTTAAAAGAAAAGAAATTTAAAGGCACTGTCCAGATTATCAGGTGAGGATTCAAGATAAATATGAGGTGATTTTGTTTGACGGTGTTTGCAACCTTTGTAACAATTCGGTGGATTTTGTAATCCAACGAGACAAGAAAAACCGATTCAAATTCGGTGCATTGCAAGATGTCGCGACCAAAACACTTTTAAAAGACTATTCGATTGATTCAGAATACCTTGATTCTTTGGTGTTGATAAGTGGTGATCAAGTTTACTACAAGAGTAGCGCAGCGCTCCAGATAGCAAAGAATTTGGGCGGGTTCTGGACCTTCTTGTATGGATTGAGTGTAATCCCAAAATTCATTCGGGACCCTATTTACGATTGGATTGCGGTGAACCGCTATAAATGGTTTGGTAAAAAAGAGACCTGCAGACTCCCTTCACCTGAAGAAAAGGAAAAATTCCTTTCTGAAAAAATGTTGAACAAAGGATGAACGCAAATCAAAAACACTATTTTCGAGATCGATTTTCCGAATTGGTCTTGAAACACTAGCCCGATTATAATAAAAGCCGGCGCTTGCGCCATTTGTTTGTTTTTTATTTAACCGATCAAATCATTTTCTATGAGAGTCCATACCCGTAAATCCCAAGAAGAACTTACACCAGAGGATGCTTTGCAATATTTGAAGGAGGGAAACCAGCGATTCATCAGGAATTTAAGGGCAAACAGGAACCTGCTCCAACAAGTGAATGAAACTGCAGAGGGGCAATTCCCATTTGCGATTATCCTGAGCTGTATTGATTCCAGAACATCGGCTGAGTTGGTTTTCGATCAGGGATTGGGAGATATATTCAGCGCTCGAGTTGCTGGTAACATCGTCAATGAAGACATTTTGGGCAGTATGGAATACGCAGTGAAATACGCCGGTTCCAAACTTATTTTGGTTTTGGGCCACACCAAATGCGGAGCCATCATCAGCGCATGCAATCAGGTCAGGGATGGAAACATCACCACCCTTCTGCATAAAATCAAACCCGCCGTAGAAAAGGAAAAAACAATTCTGGAAGACAGAAACGGTCAAAATGAGAAATTTGTAAACAAAGTAGCGGAGCTAAATGTCCGAGTAGCGATGAAGGAAATTCTGGAAAGAAGTGACATTATCGCTGAGATGATTTCCAACAGAAAAATCACATTGGAGGGAGGTGTCTACGATGTCGAAACTGGAGAAGTGAATTTTTTCTGAAAATAAATTATCCCAAAGCCATACTAATCATCACCCCTGAAGGGGCTTTTTTTTAATATATTTGTCCCAAAATAAACTAAACTCAAAACGAACAAGGATGAAAGCATACATATTCCCGGGTCAAGGTGCTCAATTTACAGGCATGGGCAAATCCCTTTATGAATCCAATGAGATCGCGAAAGACATTTTTGAAAAGGCCAATGAGATTCTTGGTTTTAGAATTACGGACATCATGTTTGAGGGATCTGATGAAGAATTAAAGGAAACAAAAGTAACCCAGCCTGCGATTTTTTTGCACTCAGTGGTATTGGCCAAAACCCTGCAGGATTTCAATCCGGACATGGTAGCAGGACATTCTTTGGGAGAGTTTTCAGCCTTGGTGGCCAACGAAACACTTTCTTTTGAAGATGGATTGAATTTGGTTTACCAGCGTGCATTGGCGATGCAAGAAGCCTGTGAAGCCAACCCTTCGGGAATGGCAGCAATTCTGGGATTGGCTGATGAAAAAGTCGAAGAAATCTGTGCTGCGATCGAAGAGGAAATCGTGGTTCCCGCCAATTACAACTGCCCGGGACAACTGGTGATTTCCGGCTCAAACAAGGGGATAGAAATCGCTTGTGAAAAAATGAAGGAAGCCGGTGCAAAGAGAGCTTTACCTTTACCTGTGGGCGGAGCTTTCCATTCCCCATTAATGGAACCTGCTAGGAAAAAACTGCAAGAAGCCATCGAAAAGACAACTTTTTACACGCCTTCCTGCCCCATCTATCAGAATGTCAGTACTACAGGTGTGACGGATATCGAGGAAATCAAGAAAAATCTGATCGCCCAGTTGACCGCACCAGTAAAGTGGACGCAAACCATCCAGCAAATGGTGGAAGATGGTGCCACAAGTTTCATCGAATGTGGCCCTGGAAAAGTGCTTCAAGGTTTGGTCAAAAAGATCCATAAAGACGCCGAAACTGCAAGTGCGTAATCCTTACTTCATGCTTTTGAGTGGATAAAAAAATAGCTCTTCTATAATGAAGGGCTATTTTTTTATCAAACGTACTACCGATGAAGTATCCGTGCAGATTTCCAGCATCTGGGTACTGGAAACCCTTAAAATTGGATGGATAAAATCTGGTAATATTTCAACGAGAGGTTCCAGTACAAATCTACGTCGGGAGATAAAAGGATGTGGAATGATTAGGGTCCGATTTTGGATCACCTGCTGTCCAAAATAAAGGATATCGATATCCATGGTCCTGTTTCCCCATTTCTCCTCCCTTTTCCTCCCCAGTCGATTTTCAATTTCTTGAATAATTGTCAATACGCCTTCGGCAGCAAGATTGGTTTGGAACACCAAAACCTGGTTTAAATAATCTCCTTCCGACAACTTGCCCCATGCCGCGGTTTCAAAAACAGAGGAAAAAAGCAATGGATCTGAAAAATTTTCCCGAAGCATACTATTTGCTTGTTCGATTAATTTCATTCTATCGCCAAGATTTCCCCCTATAACAAAAACTACTTTCTCCATTACTTAGTTTATAATCTCTGCAAGATAAACAATAAAGAAAAAAGAAGTATTTTAGACGAAAATTTTATAAAACATGAGATTCCTAGGAAATGTATTGGCCGTAATCGTAGGCCTTCTGATCTTTTCAGTATTGAGTTTTTTTATTTTGGCAGGAATTATTGCCATTGCTTCATCTTCGGATGATGAAGTAAAAGTAAAGGAAAATACAGTCCTCCATCTGAACTTGGACGGAAGGACTTTAGTGGAACGGACAAGCGAAAATGATTTTGATTTAAGCAGCCTCAGTGCGTTTGGAGGAATTCCTTCCGTAGGATTGGTGAATTTGAAAAAAGCGATTTTGACTGCAAAGGAGAATGAAAACATCAAAGGGATTTATCTTCAGGCAGGAATGGTAATTGCAGGCCAAGCGATCTTACAGGAATTGAGAGCCGAGCTTGAAGATTTTAAATCATCAGGGAAATTCATCATTAGTTATGGCGAAATCTATTCAGAGGGGGGCTATTTCCTAAGTTCTGTCGCTGATGAGGTGTATATGAATCCGATGGGTGGAATGGATTTTAATGGATTTGCATCAGAAATGGTCTTTTTAAAGGGTATGTTTGAAAAAATCGAGGTGGAGCCGGTTGTGTTTCGGGTTGGTGAATTCAAAAGCGCGGTAGAACCTTTCATTTTGGATAAAATGAGCGACGAAAGCCGCCTGCAAACCGAATCATTCCTCAATGATCTCAACAACATTGCCATGACTCAAATCGGAGTGAGTAGAAATATTCCTTTCGAAAAAGTAAATGAGATCAATGATCAGATGCTCATCAGAAAACCACAAGATGCTGTTGATTTAAAGATGGTCGATGGACTTTGGTATGAAGATCAGGTAATCGATCTTTTGAAAGAACGCTTGGGGCTGGGCGAGGATGATAGCATCAACACCATCAATGTAAAAGGAATTAATAAAACCTCAAAATCCAAAAACAGGTTATCTAAAAACCGGATCGCGGTGATCATCGCTGAAGGGGAAATCGTAAGTGGAAAAGCGGATGGCATGATTTCATCAGAGAAATTTGCCCAAGAAATCAAAAAGGCCAGAAAAAACAAGGACATAAAAGCTATTGTACTTCGTGTAAACTCGCCGGGAGGGTCAGTATTGGCTTCCGAGGTCATCTGGAGAGAAATGGCCGAAGCAAAAAAAGTGAAGCCCGTCATCGCCTCCATGGGAGAAGTAGCCGCCTCGGGTGGATATTACATCGCGGCACCCGCTGACACGATTGTGGCCCAGCCCAATACAATCACCGGATCCATTGGGATTTTCGGTCTTTGGTTCAATGCCCAAGGATTGCTAAACAATAAATTGGGGATCACTACCGATGTCGCAAAAACAGGTGAACTCTCAAATTTCATGAGTGCCACCAGAAAACTATCAGACTTGGAAAAAAGCATTGTTCAGAAAAACGTTGAAGAAGGATATGACACCTTCATCACCAGGGTGTCTGACGGAAGAAACATGAGCAAGGATTCTGTTTTGAAAATTGCTTCTGGCAGAGTCTGGAGCGGCCTGCAAGCAAAAGAAAATGGATTGGTAGATATATTGGGCGGACTCGAGGATGCAATAGCAATCGCGGCATCCAAAGCTGGAATAAGTGAAGATTTCAGGGTTGTGTACTATCCCGAAGAGAAACCTTGGTTTGAGCAATTCCTGAAAGAATTGACCGATGAGGTTCAAGCAACCTACACCAGAACCCAATTGGGAACCCTTTTCCCAATTTATCAGCAAATCGAAAAAGTCAAAAAATACGAAGGGATCATGGTCAGAATGCCCTATGATATCACTATTCAATAATCATAAAAAAGGGAGCTTAATCGCTCCCTTTTTTATTTCAATTGTAGCAAAGCTTTCCAAGCATTGCCAACATCACCCGCTGCCAGCAATCCCTTGGCGTGCTCGTGCAGGTGAAAGACAAGACTTTCCTCGTCATTTTTGAACCTAACTTTCATTTCCTGAATTTCAGATTTTTTCCCGAAATCCTCAATTTCTTCAGCGGTTGGGATATTTTCAACATTCCCCAACCTTCCGAGATCATTTCCTGTCAAAACATTGCTGTTTCTGATGCTTTCGGGGATCTGATCCACCCCGATACCCTTTGTCCGAAGTGGCTTTTCGATTTCAAATAAGGCAGATCCATTTGCCCTGCAATACCAATCTCCTCCCATTCTCGCAACGGCATCCAACTTAAAAGGATCAATTTTGTCATTTTCATCCAAAATATTTTCATCGATGTGGGCAAGAATGATTTCACAAATAACCAAATTGGCTGCACCTCCCTCCGTACCTACAGCGATAATATCCAATACTTTACATTCAAAAGCGACAGGAGCTTCCTTAACACGCGGCGGACGAACCATAGTGGAAGGGACCGGGGTCAGTCCTGACTTTAGGAATTCATTGACACCCTTGTCATATTCGGTACTTGCCAAGGACATTTGTTCCACTATGGCATAATTCACAATATTAATGACGACTTCCGGAACTTCCTTCACATTCTCAAGGCTGTGCTTGGTTGTATTGTCCCTTACCCGTCTGGCGGGTGAGAACACCAAGATTGGAGGGTTTGAACCGAAGGTGTTGAAAAAACTAAAGGGGCTTAAATTAACCACGCCATCTTTATCGATTGTGCTGGCAAAAGCGATTGGTCTTGGCGCAACCGCTCCAAGTAAATAGCCATGAAACGCTGAAGTGGAAATCTCTTTTGGGTCTATAATTCTCATAAATACTGTTGAATGGATTCCTGATACTAATCCCATTTCTGGATTAAAGGTTTAATTTATCAAATATTTTTTATTATTGGGCAAGTCAATTTGACAAGTGAAGGCCATTTGATCTAACCAGAATAAGGAGAGTCGAATCAAAATTAAATACAAAAGTAAAATTTCTCCGGATCAAATGGATTATCCTGATTTTATCATGGTTTTTTTTGTAAACTCGTGGCAGGAATCACATCTTTGATAAAGTTTTGTTCTTCAGGTTTTGGAAAAAACCCAAGCAAAAACAACGCAAATCAACGGCAGACAGAATTTAAGCATGAAAGCACAATTTTTCTTTTTTCTGTTTCTTATCTCAATTTCATCTTTCGGTCAAAAGATGTCTGGAGATGCTTTTTTAAAGATAGATGATCGATTGGAAGAACGCATTTTAGACATTTCCCAGTTGCAGTTTTACGAAGACAAAGAGAACATTCTTGATTTTGAGGACATTCTCAAGGGCTCGTTTCAGGAAAATTTCACCGTTAAACCTGAATTTTCCAAAAACAATTTTAACACAAGCCACACGTATTGGATAAGATTTGCTCTCGAAAAAAACCCCGGGAGTTTAAAAAATTGGATCCTGGAATTCTATGACCAGACCATTGATGAAATTGAAATTTATGTTCCTAGACAAGATGGTACCTACGAAAAAGTGCTCATGGGATACTCCCTTCCATTTGCGGAAAGGACTTTTAGGCACAAAAATTTTGAATTGGAGTTGGAAAACCAAAGTAAAGGAATTGATCAATATTACATCAAAATAAGATCCAGCCAAAAAGCCGATATCAGAATAGCGGTGAGATCGATGAACCGATTTATTTTTTATGCGCTGAACGAATACTTTCTTTACGGTATTTTTTACGGGATGATCGCCATCATTGCCTTGTACAATACCCTGGTTTATTTTGCTGTCAAAGAAATCAAATACCTGTACTACACTTTTTATTTATTGAGTGTGGCCATATACGCCATGTGTGTTGATGGGATTTCCTTCCAATACCTCTGGCCAAAAAATCCGGAATACAATCAAATCGCAAAAGGAATTACCAGTTACTTCGTCGTTGCTTGGGCCATTTTGTTCTCTATCAGATTTTTGAATACCAAAGTCAGGTCTCAGAGAATCCACAAAACACTTTGGGTAATTCTAGGCATCAAGACCATACTCTTTTTGATCGGTTTGTTTTGGAACAACAAATTATTTGAAATCAAGTATTATGATGTAATCCCAACTTTCTTCATATTCTTTTCCAGCATCTACATTTGGACCAAAGGATACCAAGTGGTGCGGTTCTTTGTGATCGCTTATGGGGTGCTGTTTATTGGTTTAATGATAAAGGTTTTGGCAAATACCGGGATAATTCCGCACAACACTATCATTTATTATAGCCTTCATTTTGCCTTTTTGCTGGAAATGCTACTGCTGACCTTTGCTTTGGGGGACCGCATTAGGATTTTGAAGAAAAACCGAGATCGGGCGTTTCAAAGAACCATAAAACAAATTGAAATCAATTATGGGCTGAAGGAAAAAGTCAACTTGGAATTGGAGAACAAAGTAAAGGAAAGAACCCAAGAGTTGGAAAGTAAATCAGCGATGATGGAATCCATCAACCGTCAACTGATCGAAAAAGATGAAGAAATTAAAAGAATCAATTCCTTTTTGGACAAAGACAATTGGAAGCTAAAAAGCAGTATCAAACAATCCTTCCAGGACAGGCTGACGAACAAATTGCTCTCTTACGAGGAGTTCAAGAAAATATTTCCGGACCAATCAGCTTGCTACCGCTATTTAGAGGAATTCAAATGGTCAAAGGGCTTTGAATGCAAAAGTTGTGGAAACCACAAATCATCAACTGGCCCAAAACTATTTACAAAAAGGTGTTCAAAATGTGGCTACATTGAATCCGCAACGGTGGGAACGGTTTTTCATGGGGTAAAATTCCCTTTGGAGAAGGGTTTTTACATCGCTTACACAGTCATATCTGAAACGGAAAAGCAAACTTTGGAAAAACTTTCCGAAATGTTGGATCTCCGGAAAAATACCGTTGGCAGCTTTAGAAAAAGAGTGAAAGATATTCTTGATTCGAATGGACATTCCAACCCCCAGTGGGAGGATATTATGGGAGAAACCAATTTCCAAAAAACGGCACTTTAACCACTCGAATCAAGGCAATAAAAGCCGCTTTTTTGATTTAATTTTTTGTCTTAGTATTAATGCGATATCCAATAAGAAAAATACCCCCCAATTGCGCTATTTGCGATTTTATTCGTGTTATTTAAGCGTGATTTTTGGACTGAAAAACGTGTGATATTCCATGCTTTTTTGATCTTTTTTTAACATATTTTAACCCAAACTTATTTGTTTGGATTAACTTTTCTCAATGATCAATCCATTTACGGAAACGATTGCGGATTGACCCAGTTAAATTTTCTAACCATATTCCCCAAATACGAAATCTATGAATTGCACTTTACAAAAAAGTGAAATGAAAGGGAAAACAACTTCCCAACATCTCCAAAAACCAATGCGGCTTTTTCTCACTGTGGCCGTCTTTCTGTTGACCTTAAGTTTGTCTTATGGTCAGCAAATTTCAATAAATGGTAATGTAACCACCAGTAGCGGTGAAACGCTTCCAGGTGTCAACATTTTGGAAAAAGGGACTTCAAATGGAACCGTAACCGATTTAGACGGAAATTTCACTTTAAGTGTCGCTTCTTCCAAGTCTGTATTGCTCTTTTCATTTATTGGGTATGAAACGCAGGAAACCATTGTGGGTGAACGCAGCCGTGTAAACATTACCTTATTGGAAGACACCAAAACTTTGAATGAGGTGGTGGTAATTGGTTATGGAACGCAAAGAGAACAGGACAGGATTTCTGCTATTTCCACGATCAAAACGGAAGACATCGTAAAAACTCCTGCGACCAACGCCATGCAGGCACTTCAGGGAAGAGTCGCTGGCGTACAGATTGTAAGTAGCGGCGCTCCTGGTTCATCACCTACTGTTCGAGTAAGGGGAGTGGGTTCATTTGAGGGCGGAGCAGCACCGCTTTATGTAGTAGATGGCATGTTTTTTACCAATATCGATTTTCTGAATCCCAATGACATTGAGACGCTTTCAGTATTGAAAGATGCTTCTGCAGCTGCAATCTATGGTGTACGTGCTGCAAATGGGGTGATATTGATTACTACCAAAACCGGCGGTTATAACCAAAAACCCGAAATCGTATATGACGGTTATGTTGGGATGCAGGTACCACAAAACGTGCTTAAAATGGCCAATTCTCAGCAATTTGCCAGATATGTGAACGAAACAGGAAGCCCTGCGGATATCGCATTTTTAAACAACTCGATCCAAAGATATGGCAGAAGTAGGCTTGACCCGAATATTCCGGATGTCAATACAGATTGGTATTCTGAAATCATGAGCCCAGCTTCCATCCAAAACCACTCATTATCCTTTAATGGTGGTGGTGACCGCACGAGATACAGTGTTGGGGGTAGCTATTTCGAGCAAAATGGATTAATGAATGAAAGAAGAAATGATTACAAGAGACTCAACTTTAGGATAAAATTGGATACCGATCTTAAAGATTGGATTACGGTAGGAGGAAACTTGAATATCAGTACAGCTCAGCGCTATAATGCCGATGATGGCGCTTGGTTCAGGGCTTACAACACAGTTCCCATTATCCCTAAATATGATCCGCTCAACACGGGAGCAACGGCTTCTCCCTTTACGCTGTCCAATGCCCAGCAAATAGGGTATCGGGGTAACCAAAACCCATTTTACAGCATTCTCTTCTCCGACAACAGGAATAATATCGCTAAAATCCTAGGTAACTTTTATGCTGATTTAGAGCTTGTTCCAAACAAGCTTTCCTTCAAAACTGCCTACAACTATAGTATAGATCAAATCAATACCAGGAATGTTTCATTTGCTTACAATGATGGTGTAACTGAAAATCAATCCTCGCTGAGCAGAAGTAACATAACGAGGTATGACCAGATTTGGGACAATTTCCTTACCTATACCGAAAACTTTGGGAAACATAGTTTCACTACCGTTTTGGGTCAGTCCTTTCGAAGCGAAACCTTTGAAGGGTTATTTGCCAGAGGAGAAGGTTTAAATCCAGAGCCAGTGAGGGGACAAGAACAATTCTGGTATCTTTCCAATTCAACCAATTTGGATTTGAATTCCATCGGAGATACTGGCGGAAAGTTATTTTTCCAATCCTATTTTGCCAGAATCGCTTATAATTACGATGACAGGTACCTATTGTACGGAACCATCAGAAGGGATGGAAACAATAAATTCCAACAAAAATGGGGCAATTTCGCCACTATTGGAGCAGGTTGGGTTGTGACTGAAGAAAGTTTTTTCAATGTGCCCGCAATCGATTTTCTTAAATTCAGAGGGTCTTGGGGTCAACTTGGAAATGACGCAATCAATCCATCAGTGGGTGTACCAACCTTACAGGAGAATAATTTGGCCATCAACGATGTATTCACGATTGGCAGAAGATTAAATCCAACATTTGACCTAATTGACCGCTGGGAAACTACAGTGGAGCAAAATTTTGGCTTAAGTGCGAGATTATTCAAGGAAAGGTTATCTGTAGAGGCGGATTATTTCATCAGGGACACAAGAAATCTTGCTGTAAGTATCATTCCACCGGTTTTTCGTGCTACCGAGCGTAGAAGTGTTGGAGAAATCCGAAATCAAGGTTTGGAATTGTCCTTGAATTGGGATGAAAGGGTCAACGATAATTTCTCCTACTTTATCGGAGGAAACATTGCCACCTTGAAAAACACCGTATTGGGATTGGGCGGACCGTCATATTTAGACGGTGGCTCTGCTGAATTTCGTCAACGTTCCATAGTTGGTCAGCCTTTTAGCGCTTTTTACGGCTATGAAGTAGATGGTGTCTTCCAAACGCAAGAGCAGATCACCGGTAGTGGATACACCTCCGAATTCATCAGCGACAACAGACTAGTACCTGGAGATTTTATCTTCAAGGACCAAAATGGAGACGGTGTCATCAATGACTTGGACAGAGTGGTGCTTGGCTCATTCCTACCCAAATTGACGTATGGATTGAATGCTGGATTTAAATATAAGAATTTTGATTTTTCCGCTCTTTTTCAAAGTCAAAGGGGACACAATATCCTCAATAGAAAAAGAGGAGAAGTGATCTTCACCAATGACACCAATCTTGATGCTGAACTTATTGACAATCTATGGCGAGGAGCGGGAACTTCAGACAGATACCCATCAGCAGCCGGCCTTAGAAAAGGATGGAACCAGAACATGAGTAGTTATTTTGTCGAAGATGGATCCTACTTCAGGATTCAAAATGTACGTATGTCCTATTCCGTAATCAATAGAGAGGCTTTTGGAGTGAAATTTCCAGATACCAGAATCACCTTAACTGCAGAACGACCGCTTACCATGTTCAATTACAATGGCTTTAATCCGGAGGTTGCTGATGGAATAGACAGACAGACTTATCCTATTCCAGCTATTTATACCGTAGGATTAAATGTTAAATTTTAACGATAAGGAAAAATAATCATGAAACACATAAGAATTATTAAAAACGCGGTGGCGATGATGATGGCCTTCTTTGTCACCATATCCTGTACGGATATTTTGGATGAGCCACTTGAAAACCAGATCAAAGTCGAGGACACGGATTACACCCAGTCTGAAAACATGGTCCTGATGCTCTATGGTGCTTATGGGGAGCTTTATCGTTCTCAATGGGAAACCTACACCATCCTTTCAGTGAGAGGGGATGATGTCACAGCTGCAGGGGATCAGTTCCCTTTAATTGAAACGGATGAGTTTAGGTACGACAGGAATTTCTGGATGTATAATTCAGTCTGGTTAAACCTATATTCAGATTTGCTATACTGGCATGGTGCGATGGAGGAAATCAGAAAATACCAGGAAGGCGGTGCCAATCCTGCAACAGCTGAACAATACAGAGCCGAAATTAAGGTGATGCGTTCATTTGAGCTTTTACAATTGGCCCGTACTTGGGGAAATATCCTTATTCCAACAAGTTCACAACCCAGTGAGCTTTTCAATGTAGAAGTATCGACATTTGAAGAGGTCATGAACCATATCTCCGCACAAATGGATGAGGCAATTCCTCTTCTATCAGATGTGCATCCTAGAGACAGGTCAGACGTCCGTGGAGGGATTACACGTGGTGCTGCTTTGGCTGTAAAAGCCATGGCTAATCTGGAACTGAAGAACTTTCCTGCAGTAGCTGAAGCAACCGGCCAGATCATCAGCAGTAACCAATTTGCCCTGGAGCCAGATTATTACGAATTGTTCAAAACACCTGGTAAACTCAACAGGGAAAATATCTTGGAATTCCAATATTCTGATTTTGGGACCGGTACAGGTACAAGAACTTCATATCCATTCGAAACTTATGGTCCAGCATCTTGGACTCCAGCAGTTACCGGTGCATCAACAGGATGGGGATTTTTCGCTCCAAGTGCCAAATACATCAAGTTTATGCTGAATCGAGGAGAACAGGAGCGTTTGCAAACCACCGTTTTATTTACCCCGGCAGGCTTGGATGAAATAAAGGCAGACCCTCAATTTTCAACCTTACCGGCTTGGATGTCGAATGTTACTCCTGACGGAGATGTGTTCAATAGTCATCCAAGGTATAATTTCCTTAGCGGCAAGCATTACCTCCCCTCCAATCAATTGATTCCTGGAAGATTTTCATACGGATCCAATAAGAATTTCACAGCCATAAGGTATTCGGAAGTATTGTTGATGCATGCCGAGGCATTGGTAAACGGAGCGAGTAGCTCAGTGTTATCGGCCGATCAAGCTGTAAATCTGGTAAGACAAAGAGTAGGTTTGGGAACGCTTTCAGGGGTAAATCTTGATGTTGTACTAGACGAAAAATATGCGGAATTCGGAATGGAAGGTGGAATTCGTTTTTATGATTTAATGCGATATGAAAAAGCTTCCGAGCTGAATTTTGAAGGCAGGAGTTTTTCCATCCAAAACCATAAATTCCTACCCTATCCACTGGAACAAGAGAATATCCTACCAAAGCTGGCCGCTTATAAAGCAAATAATTGATATTGATTAATGATGAAAAATATGAAAAAATCTAATTTAATTATATTGGGAATGGTTTTCCTCAGCTTTGGCTGCACGGAAAACTACATAGATGAAATAATACCGGTTGCACAAGGGACTGATATCACCGCTCCGCAAGTGACTATCGAATTCCCTTCAGAAGGTACTCTGATAAGAGTGACTGAGGATGTGACTGCGATCAATATTAAGTTTGAAGTTATGGATGATATCGAAGTAGAATCGATTTCATTGAAGCTAAATGGCAATGAAATCGCCAAATACAATGACTTCAAAGATTACAGAAGAGTGATCAAAGAACATCTCCATGAGAATTTAGGAAATGGTGCACACACCCTCGTTGTGGAAGCCCGTGACTTATCCGGTAAGACCACTACCAAGACGGTCAATTTTGAGAAAGTGGAACCATACAAACCAATGTATGATGGGGAAACCTTTTACCTGCCTTTTGATGGAGATTATATGGAATTGATCAACATCAAAAATGCAAACGTGAACGGAAATCCAGGTTTTGCGAATGGATTGATTGGAAGAGCATACGATGGCGCCAGCAATGCCTATTTGACCTTCCCAACAACAAATCTACTCAGCAGTGAGTTTAGTGCAGTATTTTGGTACAAAATAAATGCAGCTCCAGACAGAGCCGGTATTTTGGTAATTGGACCACCTGACACCAACAACCCCAATAACATGAATAATCGATCAGGAGGGTTTAGGTTTTTCCGAGAGGGAAGTGGAACCAATCAAACCTTTAAGTTGAATATTGGAAATGGTAGTGGAGACAACTGGTTTGATGGTGGTGCAGCGGCATCCATAAACCCAAGCACCAACACCGATTGGGTGCATCTGGCATTTACGATTTCCGAAACAAACGCTTCTGTTTACATCAATGGCCAGAAAGTTAGTGGTGGAGACTTTCCAGGAGTAAATTGGACCGGATGCGATGTGCTTTCGATTGCCTCAGGAGCTCCTAGGTTTGCCGAATGGGGACATTTATCAGATGGAAGTTTATTTGACGAACTTAGATTGTTCAACAAAGCACTTACTCAAGAAGAAATCCAGAACATAATAGATGCTGAAAAGCCTTAATACACATTAAAATATAATTCCAATAGGGGTTTCGACTTTGGTTGAAACCCCTATTTTTTTCCTGAAAACAGCATGAGAAAATTTTTATTTTACTTAGCCATTGTGGTTTTCTCCACAAGTTGCGAAAAACAAGAATCGGATCTCACTCAATTGAGCCTTCTGCAGGCAGATATTGGCGGAAGGGAAATTAATCTCACTGAACCTATCAGTGAAAACTTCCCCCCTGACCGTCCTATAACGCTGGTTTTTTCAAGCCCGTTGGATCCCGCACTTGTGTCTTCCGCCATTTCACTTTTTGAAGGAAATCAGGAGGTTGAGCTTACCACAACCCTGATTGCTGATAATAAAAATATAATATTATACCCAAAGGGTATATTGAAAACCAACACTTTATACAAAATTGTCATTTCTGATAATCTCAAAGGAGCCAATAAAAGTCCTTTTGCTGGAAAGGAGATCCGTTTTAAAACCAAAATTGGTGCATTGGAGCTGGTTTCCTTTGACCTTGAAAACTCGGATCAAACCAAAACAGGTAGAATTATAAATGTCCCTTTGGATTTCAACATCAATCTTGAATTCTCAGGTCCTGTCGATAGGCAATCTCTTCAAAATTCCTTGAAACTGATTGGTACGGGACCACAAAGTCTCCAGTTTTCATTTTCCAACAATGATCAACAGGTTTCCATTACGGGAGATACTCCCTTGGTGTACCTCTCTAAATATACAATTCAAATACTCAACACCTTCAAAAGTGCCTCGGGAGAAGATTTTGCGGGATTAAGCAAAATTTTCTATACCGGTGTAGATCAAATTGCTAAATTCCCATTGATTTCTGATGAAGAATTGCTGACCAAAGTACAGGAGCAGACATTCAAATATTTTTGGAACTTTGCCCATGAAAACAGCGGGCTGGCACGGGAAAGAAATACTTCTGGCAACCTGGTTACCATAGGGGGTTCAGGATTTGGTGTAATGGCCATACTTGTGGGGATCGAAAGAGGTTTTATCACACGCCAACAGGGAATAGAGAGGATTTCAAAGATCGTTGACTTCCTTTCCAGCGCTGATCGATTTCATGGGGTTTGGCCACATTGGATAAATGGAAACACTGGAAATGTAATTCCCTTTAGCAGCAAAGACAATGGAGCTGACTTGGTAGAAACAGCATTGATGATGCAGGGGCTTCTGTCGGCAAGGGCTTACCTAAATGAATCCGTGGCAGTGGAGAGTGCCATCATTGAGAAAATCACCCAGATGTGGGCGGAAGTAGAATGGTCTTGGTTTACAAAAGGGGGACAAGATGTTTTATATTGGCATTGGTCTCCCCTATTCAACTGGGAGATGAACCTGCCCATCAGGGGTTATGATGAATCTCTGATAGTGTATGTTTTGGCAGCTGCCTCCCCAACTCACCAAATCGATAAAAAAGTCTATGATAATGGATGGGCCAGGAATGGAGGAATGAAAAACGGGAAAACCTTTTATCAAAAAACGCTTCCTTTGGGGCCCGATATGGGCGGCCCTTTGTTTTTTTCGCATTACTCTTTTCTGGGATTGGATCCCAGAGGTTTATCCGATCAATACGCGGATTACTGGAAACAGAACCAAAACCACACCTTAATCAACCAAGCACATTCCATCAACAATCCTTTGGGTTACGTGGGTTATTCTGACGAAAGTTGGGGACTTACCGCCAGTGATGGCAATCAAGGTTATTCGGCACATTCACCCACCAATGACAGGGGAGTGATCTCTCCTACGGCTGCCTTGTCTTCTTTCCCCTATACTCCTGAGGAATCCACCAAAGCATTGCATTTTTTCTATTACAATATGGGAGACCGCTTGTGGGGAGAATATGGGTTTTATGATGCGTTTAACATTACTGAGGCTTGGTATGCGGATTCCTATCTGGCAATAGACCAAGGCCCAATTATTATTATGATTGAAAATCACAGATCCAATTTGCTTTGGGACCTATTTATGTCAGATAAGGATATAAAAACAGGTTTGAAAAACCTCAATTTCACCCATTAACGGACTAATCGAAGAGCTGTGGAAAAAATCTTACTTTACCCTTATCACTTCACTCAATTCGTATTCTGGTGTAATTCAAAAAAAGACACAAAGGGGCATTCAAAATTGACTGAGGGGAGCATTTCTGATAATTCCCTAATGAATCTTCACAATAAATCATTTCAATATTAATGGGAGGATGTGGGGCCAACCTTAGGTTCAGCCAGGGAAACAACCCTAAAATGACCAAAAGATGGTAACTTAAGAGGGGCGAAGATTTGGCTTGATTGATATTGTTGTTTGTACTGAAAGTAGTTTTCATACAAACGAAAATAAACTTGAACAATTGGGATATTCACGAGATCTAAAAAATTTAAAAGACTTAACATTTAATTATAAAAACCATGGGCGTAAAAATTTCATTATTCCTCCTATCCCTCACTGTTTTACTCGCAGTGGCTTTTAGTCCTTCCAATGAGAAATACTCTTTGGAAGACAAATACATTTATAAGGCAGATTCAATTCTATCCATCATGACTTTGGAGGAAAAAATAGGCCAACTGAACCTGCCAGCTGCCGGGGATATCACCACAGGACAAGCTTCTAGTTCCAACATTGCCCAAAAAATTAAAGAAGGAAAGGTAGGCGGCCTTTTCAACCTCAAATCCGCATCAAAAATCAGGGAGGTTCAAAGGGTGGCTGTTGAAGAAAGTCGATTGAAAATCCCGCTTTTGTTTGGAATGGATGTGATTCATGGTTATGAAACCATATTTCCCATTCCCCTTGGAATGTCGGCAAGCTGGGACATGGAAATAATGGAAAAATCAGCCAGAATCGCTGCCAATGAGGCCAGCGCTGATGGGATCAACTGGACCTTCTCCCCAATGACGGATATCTCTCGAGACCCAAGATGGGGCCGGGTTTCTGAAGGAAGTGGTGAAGATCCTTATTTGGGTGCTCAAATTGCCAAGGCAATGATCAAAGGATACCAAGGAGAAAACTTAGCTTTGAACAATACCATTATGGCCTGTGTCAAGCATTTTGCGCTCTATGGAGCACCTGAAGCAGGAAGAGATTACAATACAGTAGACATGAGCCGAGTGAGGATGTATAATGAATATTTTGGGCCTTACAAAGCCGCAGTGGATGCTGGTGTAGGAAGTGTGATGACTGCTTTTAATGACGTAGATGGCATACCAGCAAGCGGGAATAAATGGTTGATGACTGATGTTTTGCGCAAGCAATGGGGATTCGATGGCTTTGTGGTGACGGATTATACTGCCATAAATGAAATGATTGACCATGGATTGGGTGACTTACAGACAGTTTCGGCAATGGCCCTGAAGGCCGGCGTGGAGATGGACATGGTGGGAGAGGGTTTTTTGACCACTTTACAAAAATCATTGGAGGAAGGTAAGATTACCGAAAAACAGATTGACGATGCCTGCAGGCTAATTTTGGTCGCCAAATATAAACTGGGTTTATTTGACGATCCCTATAAATATGCTGATCCTGAAAGAGCCGAAAAGGAACTTTTCACAGTCGAAAACCGGAAATCTGCTCGGGAAATTGCTGCCCAGACTTTTGTGTTGCTCAAGAATCAGGGAAATGTTTTGCCCCTTCAAAAGAAAGGAACCATTGCCCTAATCGGTCCTCTTGCCGATAACAAGGAAAATATGACAGGCACCTGGAGTGTGGCTGCTAATTTTGAAAGATCGATCTCCATCAATGATGGTTTGAAAAAGGCCGTTGGGGATCGGGCTAAAATTGTATATGCCAAAGGAGCCAATGTGGTGGCAGATTCCTTGTTGGAGTCAAGGGTCAGTATATTTGGTAAACCCACTTATAGAGACGAACGGAGCGCATCAGCAATGATCCAAGAGGCCCTTGACGTAGCAAAAAATGCAGATGTGATCGTGGCTGTCCTTGGGGAATCAGCAGAAATGACCGGAGAAGCATCCAGTATGAGTAATATTGAGTTGCCTGAAAATCAACGCGACCTGATGAAAGCCCTTTTGGGGACAGGAAAGCCTGTGGTAATGGTGTTGTTGACAGGAAGGCCTTTGGCGTTGACTTGGGAAGAAGAACATGTTCCCGCGATTTTAAATGTATGGTTTGCGGGAAGTGAAGCAGGGGACGCCATTGCCGATGTATTGTTTGGGGATGTAAATCCTTCCGGAAAGCTCAGTGCCACATTTCCACAAAATGTTGGGCAAATCCCAATCTATTACAACCATAAAAATACCGGCCGTCCCCTTCCGGAAGGCCAATGGTTCCAAAAATTCAGGTCCAATTATTTAGACATACCCAATGAACCGCTTTATCCTTTTGGATTTGGACTCAGCTATACCACATTTGAGTATGGAGGCCTTAAGCTTAGTAACATTTCCCCAATTGGTAACCAAAGCATCAAAGCAAGTATTTCGGTGAGCAATATGGGTAAATATGATGGCGCTGAGGTCGTACAATTGTATATCCGTGATGTGGTTGGAAGTATCACAAGACCGGTAAAGGAATTGAAGGGCTTTCAAAAAATATTTTTGAAAGCAGGAGAAACCAAAACAGTGACTTTTGATATTACCCCGGAAGATCTGAAATTTTACAATTATGAATTGGAATACGTTTGGGAGCCTGGTGATTTTGAAATAATGATCGGAGGAAATTCCAGGGACCTATCCATGGGGAAACTGAATTGGAAAGAGTAAAGAATAAGATCTGGCATGATGCTTAAATCCCGAAACATCTATTAAGTTCCTTAATGGATATTGAAACTGCAAGAGAATCAGACCACTCTGAAAATAAGGCGTAAGGCCGGCATGATGAAGTCAGAAATGATAAACAAAGACTGATTATTAGTTCATTTCAGGCTGGAATAGAATTGGCAATGCATAAAACGGGTTTAATCAAGTTTAAATGGAAAGGAAATTGGGGATCGAATCTTTCTGCCCCCGATTTCCTTTTTCGAAATATACATATTGTACAAGTTCGATTCTGAAAAAAACATGATATTCTAACAAGCCCATACGTGCCATGCGATAGAATATTCTCATCTTGAATTGACCAATATATTAATGCTTAAACACTTTAAAATGAAAGTAAACCCTTTTTATCTGATTGGATTCTCCTTTTGTGTTTTGTTTTCGCTTGCCATCTCTTCAGACGGTTTAGGACAATCCAGTTACAATATTGCTACATACAACATTCGGTTTGACAGCCCAAATGATCATGGAAATCTTTGGAAGGACAGGTCGCCTCACTTATTCAGCCAAGTCAAATTCCATAAAATGGATATAATCGGCACACAGGAGGGCATGCACCACCAACTTGAAGAAATGAAAAAGGGTCTAGGCTATCCATATATAGGTGTGGGACGGGACAAAGGAGGGAATGAAGGAGAATTTAGTGCTATTTTTTACGACCCCGTAAAATTTGAAGTTTTGGAACAGGCTACTTTTTGGCTTTCAGAAGATCCGAACCAACCTTCAAAAGGTTGGGATGCCGCATTGAATAGAGTATGTACATGGGGTAAATTTAAAGATACGGATGGGGAAATATTTTATGTATTCAACGTCCATTATGACCATATCGGCCAAAAAGCAAGAGAGGAAAGTAGCAATTTGGTCATCAAAAAAATCAAGGAGATCAATGGGCAAAACTTACCAGTCATCTTGCTGGGGGATTTCAATGTGACACCGGAGAATAGCGCTTACACAACCATTATTGAAAACTCCCCTTTGAGAGACAGTAAAAACATTAGCAATTTACCATCCTTTGGTCCCAACGGTACCTTTACTGGATTTGATTGGAACAAAATGCCAGAGGGTATTATTGATCATGTATTTGTCAGTCCTGAAATTCATGTCAGAAGACATGGGATATTGACAGACAATTATGGACTCAAATACCCATCTGATCACTTCCCGGTAATGGTTGAAATCAGTTTAAAAAATTGATACTTAGACCTTAATTTAACCCATTGGGTTTTGAGTATCAAACTTAGACCCCTTGGGATTTCACCGAAGTCCTGCATAAGAATGATCCAAATATCATTCTACAGTGGACAGTTCTCTGATTTATATAAAATCATATCAATACTAAGGAATATTGGATTTTTAGCCAATCCCCCCCTTTATTCAGCACGCTAGGTCGAGTCCCTGTTTAGCCAAGCATAAAAATTAGTCCACCCAACATTGAAAACCCTACACATCTTATCAACAGCATACACATGTCTGTATTCCTTCATAAAAATGTATATCTGCTTTCCCTCATGAGAATCATCCCCAAAGGCTCGGATACATCCTTCCTTCTGGAGGATTTACTTTTCTATCTCTGATTCTTGTAAAGCTTTCTCCAGAGCATAAATTTCCTTTTCTTCCGAGGAGAGATTCATTTTCCCGTTTCCCGGAAAACTTGTCACACCACCCACCTAAAATTCTCTAGTCCACCTGCGTACAAGATCAGGTCCGATGGCTAATTCCCTTCCGATTTCTGTACTGCTTTTACCGCTCAATTATAACTCTACAGCCATGGTCTTGAAGGCCTTGTCGAATTTTCTTCTTTCCCTTTTACTCATTGTTTCAAATTTAATAAAAGAGCTTAACTGATTGAACATTCAAATGTGCAAGTCCGGCAAGCCAATGGATTTTCCTTTTGATTTTGATTTAATTCCTACAGAGGATTCGACTTTTTAACATGCCCAGCGTAATTGAAATGGGATCTTGGGCTTTGGGCAGCATTAGAAATAAAAAGCGAAAAATCATACTCAAAATCCGGAAGCTCGGAAGGTAAAATTTTAGGGATATTTTGCTTTCAATCCATCTTACCTGAAAAGAATCAGCACATTTTGCCCCGCAAAGGTGTCTGTACTTATGCACCTGTTTTTGAAAAAATATAGAATGAATTAAGGTCAATAATCCAAAAGCCTCAAAACGCAAAAAGCTCCCACCTGGTGAGGGTGGGAGCTGAATGACAATAAGGCGGCGGCCTACTCTCCCGGGAGTAACCCCAGTACCATCGGCGCTGCAGGGCTTAACTTCTCTGTTCGGGATGGGAAGAGGTGGGACCCCTGCGCCAGGCCGCCTATGCTTTGCTG